>JACMKY010000516.1 GCA_014379925.1 Cytophagales bacterium
CAGAAAGACAACGTACTGGTTTATCCCAACCCGGTGCATGCCGAACTGGGGGTAAAATACCAGGTCGATGCCGACGACAGTGCCGTGGAAATTTCCGTGCGCAGCATATACGGTTTTCAGCCGAAAGTGAACTTGTTTGTCGGCCAACAAAACCAGGGTCAGCACTACGACAGCTTCAACGTGCAGAACCTGAAGCCGGGCCTTTACGTGTTGACCTTGAAAGTAGGCGATCGGATCACTACCCAAACCATCCAGGTTGAATAAACGAGAAGCTGGAAGGGAAGCGATGGACCAACGCGTTGGGTGGACAACCAGTCGGCGGGCCAGGGTGGGAAGCGTTCCACCTTGGCCTTGCGTTGAGGAATGAACCGTTCGCCAAGCGTAAACCCCCCACCCATGCCACGGTATACCATCCTGGAGGCTCCCTCCAACCTGGGATTGAAACCCACTGGCGTCGAACGACTGGCCGATGCGTTAAAAAACGTCGGGCTTCCGCAGTCCCTGGGGGCGGATTACGCCGGTTGCATCGCCACCCGGTTCAAGGACTGCATCGCCGCGGGTCTGGTGTTGGACGAATGACCAACGGTCAGTAAGTAACGCTGGTAGTGAGTTGGTCAACCAACGACCAACCAACTGCTAGCGATCCGGGTACCGCAAATCCAGCTGGTCGAGTGCTTCGGTGACGACCTTGGCGATCAGGTGTTCTTTGTACCACTTCTGGTCGGCGGGAATCAGGTGCCAGGGCTGATCGGGGCCGCACTGCTCGAAGAGGTCTTCGTAGGCGGCCACGTACTCGTCCCACCGGTCGCGGACGGCAAAATCCTTTTCGTCGTGTTTCCAGTGCTTTTCGGGATTTTCCAGGCGTTCGTTGAGGCGTTCCAGTTGTTTTTCCCGGGAGATGTGCAGGTAAAACTTGAGGATCAGCGTGTCGTGGTCCCGCAGCAATTGTTCGAAGTGGTTGATGTGATTGAAGCGGTGGTGGAGGGTAGGCTGGTCGATCCATTGTTCCACCCGCGGTACCAGCACGTCCTCGTAGTGCGAGCGGTTGAAGAGGCGAATGAATCCCCGGGCCGGGGCGTGCGGGTGAATGCGCCACAGGAAATCGTGGCTCAACTCCGTTTCCGTCGGTGCCTTAAACGCCGTTACGTCGCAGCCCAGCAGGTTCAGCCCGCTGAACACGTTGTTGATCACCCCGTCCTTTCCCGAAGCGTCGAGGCCTTGCAGGACAACCAGCAGGCTGTATTTCTTCTGCGCGTACAACACTTTCTGCTGATTGCGCATCTTTTCCAGCAAGGCCTGGGTCGCGATTTTAGTGGCCTCCTTGTCCAACGCCTCCGGAGCCCGGGTATCGAGGTGTTTCAGTCGCACGGACAATTTGAGTTTATGAGTTTATGAGTTTATGAGTAAGGGAGTTGATGAGTAGAATTCTATCTGCTAAATGTATTAGGTGATGATAGACGACGTTCAGGGTTCTCCTAAAAAACTTATTTTAAACTGTTAAAGGCTCATCAACTCATCAACTCATCAACTCATCAACTCATCAACTCATCAACTCCCTTGCTCATCGACTCAATTCCCCAGGTTTTTCCCGGCGATGTAACCGGTTGTCCAGGCGCTCTGGAAGTTGAAGCCCCCCGTTACGCCGTCGATGTCGAGCACTTCGCCGGCGAAATACAGTCCGGGGCAGTGCCTGCTTTCCATCGTCCGCGGGTCAATCTCCGACAACGACACGCCCCCGCAGGTGACGAATTCTTCCTTGTACGTACTTTTTCCTGCCACGGCAAAGCGGCTCCGCGTCAGCGCTTCGGTGAGTTTGTTGAGGTTTTTGTTGGGCAGGTCCGCCCACCGCAGCTCTTCCCCGATCCCGGCTTGGGCAACCAGCTTTCTCCAAAGCCGCTGCGGCAAACGCCCGGCCTCCTCACCGGAGAAAACCTGGGCCGCGACCGTTTTTTTTCGGTGCTGCGTCCGCATTTCCGTTAATTTTTCCCGCAAGTTCTCCCCGTGGTAGTGAGGCAACCAGTTGACCAGCAACGTAAAACGGTATTGTCGCTCGTGCAATGCGCGCGCGCCCCAGGCCGAAAGTTTGAGAATGGACGGGCCACTGAATCCCCAGTGGGTGAGCAGCAGCGGCCCTTCCTGCGTGAGGGGAGTCCCTTCGATTTTTACCACTACCTTGGGCACGGACACGCCCGCCAGTTCGAGCAGGGGGGAGGTGGGGGTGTGAAAGGTAAACAGCGAAGGCACGGGCAGTTGAATGGCTGACGGCGGGGCCGGCGGCAAGTTCGCCAACCAATCGTACCCCTGCGCCTGCGGGTGACCGCCCGTGGCGATCAGCACCCGGTCGGCCGCCAACATGGTGTCGTCGAGCAGGTGAACGGAAAAACGGGGATCGTTGGGCGACGTGGTCACGGCCTTCACGCCGCAGGAAGTCCGTACCTGCACGCCCGCCCGTTGCGCGGCCTGCACCAGACACTGAACAATGGTTTCGGATTGGTCGGTGACGGGAAACAGCCGTCCGTCCGGCTCGGTCTTCAGCGCCACCCCGCGATCCCGGAACCAGTCCACCGTGCGGGCGGCGTCGAATTGCTGCAGCAGGGAAGGCATTACCTGGTTGCCGCGCGGGTAGTGCTGGGCGAACTGCCGGGGTTGCGAGTTGGCGTGGGTCACGTTGCAGCGCCCGCCGCCCGAAATGCGCACCTTCGATAGCAGGTGGCGACTCTTTTCCAGCACCGTCACCTGGTGATCCGGAAACGTTTCCGCGCCGGTGATGGCCCCGAAAAAGCCCGCTGCCCCCCCGCCAATCACCACGATTTTCAAGTTTTTTGTTTCTTCTTTTTGGCGGCGGGGAAAAGGATGTTGTTGAGGATCAGCCGGTAGCCGGGTGAGTTGGGATGCAGGGCCAGGTCCGTGGGTTCTTCGCCTACCATGTGGCGGTAGTCCTCGGGATCGTGGCCGCCGAAGAAGGTCCAGGTGCCCTTGGCGAACGTGCCGTGGATGTAGCGCACTTCCCCGATGGATTTGGTCTCACCCATCACCAACACCTCCGACTTGAGCAGGCTTCTCTTAAAACCGGTCGTCTGCCCCATGAAGCCCTTGACGGTGCTTTCGTGGTTTTGGGTGAGCATCGTCGGGATGGGATCCCACTTGGCCGAGAACTGAAACAGCGAGAAGAAATCGTTGTTTTCGTTGAGGCCCCGTTCGAAGTCCTGGTTGTCGATGTTGGAATATTCGTACTGGAAGGGATCGGTGATGAGCCGGAAATCCCGGAAGGCGAAGGTGTTGTTGAAGTTGAGTTTCTGCTGGGCGCGCGCGTCGGCGGGATCGCCGTCGTACATGGTTTCGCAGATGTCCACCCCTTCGGCGGCCAGGGCGATGTCGTAGGTGTCGGCGGCCGAGCACATGGCGAACACGAAGCCGCCGCCCGCGCAGAAATCCCGGATTTTCTTCACTACGGCCAGTTTGAGCATCGAAACCTTCTGGAACCCGTACTTCTGGGCGCAGGTTTCGGCCTCGCGTTTCTGGGCCACGTACCAGGGAGAGTTGCGGTTGGTGGAGTAGAATTTGCCGTACTGCCCGGTGAAGTCTTCGTGGTGCAGGTGCAGCCAGTCGTACTCGGGCAGCTTGCCGTCCATCACTTCGTCGTCAAACACCACCTCGTAGGGAATTTCCGCGTAGGTGAGCACCATCGTCACGGCGTCGTCCCAGGGTTGCTTGGTCTTGGGCGAGTAGACGGCCACCTTGGGCGGCTTTTCCAGCTTCATCACGTCCATGTTGACGTCCGGGCTGGTGATTTCGGCGGTGATCTGGCCCGCCTGGGCGTCGGAGATGACCTGGTAGCTGATGCCCCGAACCACGAGTTCATTCTCCAGTTTCTGGCCGTGGGTGAACATGAAACTGCCACCCCGGTAATTGAGCAGCCATTCCACCGGCACGTCCTGCTGCAGCGTCCAGTAGGCAATGCCGTAGGCTTTCAGGTGGTTGGTCTGGGTTTCGTCCATCGGCACCAGGATTTTCGAGGCCCGCCCGGAGCCGCCGAAGATGACCAGAAGGATGAACGGAAGGATTGCGCGTACCATCGGTTTGAGTTTGTGGTTGGAATTCAATTAACTTCGTGGCTGCTTTTCAGCTATTTAAGGCAGGATTGCGAAACGGGTTCGCTGGTTCCGGGCGGGGTAGTGGACAGTTGATAATCGATGGTGGACCGTTTTTTTGTGCGTGCGTCCATAAACATTCACTACCAATTGTTCACCAATTGTTCACTGATTAAATTGCGGCGTTGATTTTCCGGCATTCCAGATTCTTCTACTGTTTCACCATCAACTATTCGCTCAACTATTCACTACCAACTATTCACTACCAACTATTCACTATCAATTATTCACTATCAACTGGATGGTGGCCAGGGTTTGAATCCGATAACGAACAATCTACGCTTTTCCTTGCAATCCAAACCGCATTCATCGTTGTTTTTATGAATTTGACCGAAAACATCAAGGAGGGTCTCCGGGCCATCCGGGCCAACATGCTGCGCACGGTGCTCACGGCGCTCATCATCGCCATCGGCATCGTGTCGCTGGTGGGTACCCTGACGGCCGTCGAGGGCATCCGCACTTCGGTGGAGAGCAATTTCGCCTCGCTGGGTGCCCAATCATTCGACATCCGCGGGACGCGGCAGTGGGGGCGGCGCAACGGGGGTCAGAACGAGAAGATTTATCCGCCGGTCGAATACCGGCAGGCCACCCGCTACAAGCAGGCGCTCACCTATCCGTCCACCATCACCATCACCACCATCGTGACGGGCAACGCGGAGGCCAAGTACGCCTCCAACAAAACCAACCCGAACGTGCGGGTGGTGGGCGGTGACGAAAACTACTTGTCGATCAAGGCCCTGAATTTGCAGCAGGGGCGTAACTTTTCTTCGGTGGAGTTGCAAAACGCGGTGAACGTGGCCATCATCGGGGCTGAACTGGTGGAAGTCCTCTTTCCCAACCAGGCGCCGCTGAACGAAATGATCAGCGTGCTGGGGGAGAAATACAAGATCATCGGGTTGCTGGAAAAGAAGGGCAGCGGCATCGGGGGCGGCGGAACGGACCGCACGCTGCTGGTTCCGCTGGAAGTAGCCCGGCGGCTGGCCGGTACCCGGACGCTGACGTATGACATCACCACGGCGGTCAGCACCGCGCCCGATTTGCCCATCGCGCTGGGAGAAGCCACGGGCATCATGCGCCAGATCCGCCAGGACCGGCTGGGTCAGCCCGATTCGTTCGAAATCACCAAGAGCGACTCGTTGACCCAGGAACTCGACAACATTACCGGGTACCTGCGCACCGGCGGCTTTCTGGTGGGGTTCATCACCCTGCTGGGCGCCGCCATCGGCCTGATGAACATCATGCTGGTTTCGGTAACCGAGCGTACCCGCGAGATTGGCGTACGCAAAGCCCTGGGTGCCACGCCCGCCCGCATCCGGCAACAGTTCCTGATCGAGGCCCTGGTGGTGTGTCAGCTAGGGGGAATTACCGGCGTGGTGTTGGGCATTGTCGTCGGCAACCTGCTTTCCTCCGTCATCAGCGACCGGGGTGGTTTCGTGGTGCCCTGGTTGTGGATGGGCTTGGGATTGACGGTGTGCGTGGTGGTCGGGTTGCTCTCGGGGTACTATCCGGCCTGGAAAGCCTCTAAACTGGACCCCATTGAGTCGCTGCGCTTCGAATAAAGACGCGTTGGAGAAGAAGTAACTCTAAAAATCCAAATAAATCGGGGCGAAGGTTTGCGTTTTTTTCAAATAGTAGGCAATTTTACCAGCGTCCTGCTTGGTTCAAACGCTTTTCCCGATGCACAATCCGCTTCCCGCTGGTTCAAAGGGTAGGTTCATTCGCGTGTTCCTGGCCGGAATCTGTCTGGTGAATCTGGAAAGCCGGGCTGCCGAACTGGCGTTGTCGGGATTCTACCAGGGAAAAAACCTGTTCGTCCAGAATCCGTTCGCGGCCGACCGGCAGAGTTTCTGCACCGAAGAGGTTTACCTCAACGACCAGAAAGTGATGTCGGGCATCAAATCCAGCGCCTACGAAATCGATTTGTCCGCCCTGAAAGTAAACGACGCGGTAAAAGTGCGCATCGTCCACCGGGAGGGTTGCGCCCCCAAAGTCCTCAATCCCCAAGTGCTCCGATCGACGGCCGTGGCCTTTCAATTTATTTCCTTCACGGTTGGCAAGGATGCCATCCGTTGGAACACGTCCGGCGAACAGCCCAACAGCATGTACTTCGTGGAACAGTTCATCAGCAAAAACTGGCTGGCCATTAAAACAATTTATTCGAAGAATACCACCAACAGCGGTACGTATTCGGTGGCTCCCGCCCACAGCGCCGGCTTGAACCGGTACCGCGTCAAGGCCCAGGACCAGGAGGGAAAGGTGTTCTACTCCCGCGAGGTCGATTTCAGTTCGGTCCAGGAAACGGTTACCTTCTACCCGAAAAGCGTCACCGACAAGATCACCCTCTCGCGCGCGGTTCCCTACGAGGTGTTGGACGTCAAACAGAAAACCGTCAAGCGGGGCAAGGGAAAGGAAATCGCCCTCAAGGAACTCAAAACGGGCGTCTACTACCTCACCATTGACAACCGCACCGAAAAGTTTTTCAAGAAGTGAGGATGGCTGGGTAGTCGATGGCCGGGAATCGGAAACGGCCTGGCCGTTGGACAATCAAAGAAAATCTTACCGGACTCATCTTCGTTGTGGAGCAGGCACCATCCGCCATCGACCATCGACTTTTTCCCCGCTTGCCCTTTGCCGGCTCCGGAGAAAACCCTACTTTTGCATCCACTTTTTTTGCCCGATGCCTAGGTGGCGGAACTGGTAGACGCGCACGACTCAAAATCGTGTTCCCCACGGAGTGCCGGTTCGATCCCGGCCCTGGGTACGATAAAGCCTCTCCATTCAACGTGGAGGGGCTTTTTTAGTGCGGTGGTCGGTGAAAGGTAAAGCATCAGGTGAATTGTCAGAAAGAACTTTGAGGTGTTGACTTCAAAATACCTAGGTTTGCTTTTCACCCAACTTTCTTCGGGTGTTTATCTACTCGAAAGATGACGGGTATAAACCTGAATAATTGATTTTATTCATCAAGGGCAGCCAGTGAGTGGGGTAAGCCAACCACCCCACTACGGTCCCCGTGAAGAGATGATTCACCCAAAAAAGGCGATTTTGAGGATGAGTCCGGAGCCGGAAACCATTGACCCTGCTGGCTTACTTGACCAAATGATTGTTCACGCTTTGCCCTCTTTGTCAGCGATAGTGTACACCTGCTCAAAACCGCACCGGCGGCAATTTCTAACAACCGGGGTCTTTGCTACGCTTCCGTAGAAATCCGTCCGACATGCGCGTAGCCGCCCAAACGAACCGACTTTATTACCTGGATTGGCTGCGGGTGCTGGCCTTCGGTTTATTGATTCCCTACCACGCCGGGTTGATCTTTGTGGATTGGGGTTTCCACATTCAGAATGAACGGCTCACGGAGGACCTTAAGTTGCCGATGTTATTTGTGAATCAATGGCGACTTCCGCTCTTGTTTTTCATCTCCGGAGTGGGCACGCGGTTAGCGCTTAACCGACGCCCACCCGGGGTGTACGTGCGGGATAGGCTACGCCGGCTGCTCATTCCGCTGATCGCCGGTATTTTGCTGGTTATTCCACCCCAAGTCTATTTCGAGCGACTCAATCACGGTACTGACTATCAATCATACTGGTCTTTTTATCCTCATTTTTTTGAAATAGGTAATTTCACCTGGAATCACCTTTGGTTCGTGGTGTATCTGCTTACCTACTCGCTGGCGCTGGTACCGCTGTTTTTATCACTGCGCCAACGCGGAAATAACCTGGGAAAAGCATCTTTTTTGACCAACAATTATGGTCTGTTATGGCTTACTCTCCCCTTGCTGCTGACTGAACTACTGCTGCGTAGCGCCTGGCCGGATACGCGCAACTTGGTTGCCGACTGGTACAACTTTACCTTCTATATCCTCTGTTTAATCTATGGCTTTTATCTGTCGCTTCACGAACAATTTTGGCCACGGATAGAAAAGAACCGCGGGGGTTACCTGGCGGGGGGTATTATCGCTTTCAATGTCATTTATTGGGGTTGGCACGCACCCGGGGAAGGATTTTTGGAAACGACAACGGTTGGCTGGCTGTTCTTCCGTTTCTTTAAGTGTCTGAATATCTGGTGCTGGCTACTGTGTTTTATCGGCTTTTCTCGCTACTATCTACAGAAAGGGAATTCCTTTCTACAATACACCAACGAAGCGGTTTACCCCTTTTACATTCTTCACCAAACCGTTCTCATCGGGATTGGGTACTACATCATTCAATGGCCAGCCAGTATTGGTTTAAAGTACGCAGCCATTGTAGGAGGCACCTTCTTGGGTACCGTTCTTTTGTACGAATTTATGATTCGTAGATTTGCCTTATTTCGATTACTATTTGGCTTAAAGTCAAGCCGTACCAATAAAGTTGTTCCGTAACCACCCTTCGTAGTTATGGCAAAGCTGCGGTCTGATTCCGGAATATCTTTATTTGCCCGGCAGTGGCGGCGCGATCGATCAGGTCCGGAGGCACCGTGGTGGTGCAGTCCGATAAATTCAGTTCCTCCAGGGCAAGCCGATAGAAGTCGTACAAATTACTGCCACTGCACAAAACCAATTGGTTGCTTTTTATTTCCGAAAAATATTTTATTTCCGTACCGATCAACAATCCACTCAGATAAAGCGCATTCTGCGGCTTGTCTAATGCATTGAAAAGCTGATTCGTTCTGACCGTGAATAAACCATTCAGGATGGGAGAGCGGCCCGCTGCTTTGACGCCCAGTTTGAATGCCACTGCATCATCCGGACGTTGGGTTAGATCGCCGATGTCAACGGAGGTTTTTAGAATGCTGTGCGTAGCCATGAGGTGAAATACCTCCCCCGTCATAAAGGTCTGAAAATCGATTAACTGGCCGTTTCGTACGCGCAGGTGTTTTGAATGGGTACCGGGAAAGATAAAAATGGCTTCCCCGGATGCATCATCCGATGCGTCCAGCAAAGCCACCAGACCGACCAGTTGCGTTTCTTCCCCGCGCATCACGTCCTGCTGGCTGCGGACGCCGGAAACCAACGTGATTTCGTGGGGAAACTCTTCCCGCCAAGCGAAGCGCCGGATACTGACCTGGCTGCCGTCCACGGCAAAAGGCAAGGTCGCGTAAGGGACTTCGGCCATCCCGAGGGAGGAAGAAGCCATGCCGGAAATGACGACCGCAACGGAGTCCAAACGAACGGACAATTGAATCGATAACGCATCGATTTGCTGCTTTAACTGGCGTTGGAAAAATTCGCTCCTGGCAGGCTCCCCGTGGTCGCCGCCCGCTTTCCAGGCGTCAAAGGTGCTGGCAACGCCTTGCTGAGACAGAACTTCCCCGATGGTGCGGTGCGAACGGGTGTCTACCAGTCGCAATCGAAAAGAAGAAGTGCCCCAGTCACAACACAGTAGCCACTCTTTCATTGGTGAACATTTGAAAACGCCGTAAGAACGTCAATTTCAAGTATACAAAACGTTTGCGATTATTCCTTTTGTTGAAGACAAAGGATTACGGTCGCTTCGACTGGCCAATTCCAACCGCGCAAATACCGTTACAGAGTTGCGCGGCAAGATTTAAGAATCATTAACGGTTGCTCAAACCGAATGACCGTACTTTTACGGCCAACCCAAAGAGTAGCTACCCTATGTTCCAGAACTGTCTCAAAATTGCCTGGCGGAACTTACGCACGCAACGCAGTTACACCCTGCTGAACACCGTTGGTTTGTCGGTGGGTATGGCCGGAGCGTTGCTGATTTTTCTCTTCCAACGCCATCACCTCGGCATTGACCGGCACCACGCCCGGTTCGATCGCATCTTCCGGATAAACACGGATCTGCACCTCGCCGACGGCTCGATCGAATACAACCCGGAAGCCCCCCTGCCAATGGCGCAGGTACTGCGGAGTGCGTATCCAGAAGTTGAACAGGCCGCTTTTCTGATCCTCAACCGGGAGTTGACCGTCAGCGTTGAGCGGCCGGGTGGGACGGAACCGGTGCGTTTTCGGGAATACCAAGGCACCGGCCTGACGGAGCCGGAATGGTTTGATATCTTGAGTTATACCTGGCTACGGGGAAATCCCCAAACCGCACTCCGCCAACCGAACTGCGTCGTATTGACCGAATCCTGGGCAAAGAGGTATTTCGGCGACGCCAATCCGATTGGCCAAACCTTGACGCTCAACAACACGACCGATGCGACGGTTACGGGTCTGCTGGCCGATCCGCCCGCCACGACCGATACCAACCTGGGGCTGTTTGTGTCGCTGTCAACCCTCAAAAAGCTGCATCCAGATTACGATGCAACGAATTGGTACTTACTCAACAGCACCAACCGGCTCTACGTCACGCTCCGCGATCCCGCCGCCGCCACCCGCCACGAAGGGGCTTTCCCCGCCCTGGCCAAGAAATACTACGGAGCCGATGCCAAGGTCTTTCAATTTCACGTCCAACCCTTGCGGGAGGTTCATTTTGACGTAGCGCGGGGTGGTGAGACAATCCGCCCGTCGCTGTTGTGGTCGCTGGGGGTGGTCGGCGTGCTGCTGGTGGTGGCGGCTTGCATCAACTTCGTCAACCTCGCCACCGCGCAGGCGCTCCGGCGCCGGAAGGAAGTGGGAATTCGCAAAACGCTGGGTAGCTCACGCCGCCAGTTGATCGGGCAATTTCTGCTCGAAACCACGCTGATCGTTTTGGCGGCTACCGGTTTGGCGCTGCTCATCGTCACGTTATCCCTCCCCCGCTTCAACGATTGGGTGCAACTGAACCTGTCCCTGCGGCCCGACTGGCGCTCCGCGGGTTTCGTTGGTTTGATGCTCGTCACGGTCATCCTGCTGGCGGGCGGGTACCCGGCTACGGTGCTGTCTGGTTTCTCGCCCTCGGCGGCCCTCCGGGGTAAGCCAATGGCGGCGTCGGGTCGTGGCTTCACCCTAAGACGCGCGTTGGTGGTGACGCAGTTTGCCGTTTGTCAGGTGCTTATTATCGGATCGCTGGTGGTAGCCAATCAAATGCGGTACATTCAGCGGGCGGATTTGGGCTTTCGGAAAGACAACGTGGTCGTGGTTACGGTGCCCAATCCGCAAAAGTCCGCGCGGGAAGCCTTTAAACAAGCGCTTTTGCAATTTGCCGACGTGCAGGCGGTCAGCTTTAGTCACCGTCCCCCCGCCAGCGATCAGTTGTTTGGGGGCTCCTTTAAATTCGATGGGAAAGCCGATTGGGAGCCGTTCCCGATTCGGGATCGGCTGGCCGATGCGGACTACCTCCGCACGTACGGTCTGAAGTTGATTGCCGGTCGCAACATTATCCCCAGCGACACCATCCGCGAATACCTGATCAACGAAACCCTGCTGCACAAGCTCGGCTTCCGCGATCCGCGGCAAGTGCTGGGCAAGCAATTGCAGTATTACCTCTCGCCGGTTCCATTGCCGATTGTGGGCGTGGTGAAAGACTTCCATCAGAAATCGCTGCGCGAAGCGATTGGCCCCTGCCTCATTGCCAGCCAGGCCGACTGGTACGCGAAGGCGGGCATCCAGATCTCGGGGCAAAACCCCGCGCGGACGCTCCAACGCATCCGGCAGACCTGGCAGCAGTTATACCCTGACGAAGTGTTTGAATACCAGTTCCTGGACGAACAAGTAGCCAAATTTTACGAAACCGAAACGCTGATTGCCCGGCTGATCAACGTTTTCACCGGCATGGCCATTCTGATCGGTTGCCTGGGACTGTACGGGTTGGTCTCGCACGTGGTCGGGCAGCGGACCAAGGAAATCGGCGTGCGCAAAGTGCTCGGCGCGTCGGTGACCAGCATCGTGGTTTTGTTGAGCCGCGACTTTCTCAAACTGGTCCTCATCGCCATTGTCGTCGCTTCCCCGGTTGCGTGGTGGGTCATGGATCGGTGGCTCCGGAATTTTGCCTTCCGAATCGATATTGCCTGGTGGTTATTTGCGCTGGCGGGCTTGCTGGCGGTGGGC
>JACMKY010000517.1 GCA_014379925.1 Cytophagales bacterium
CCGCGATCGACGGCCCGTTCCCAAAATCGCGCCCGGGAAGTAGGCATCCGCAAGGTAGTAGGGGCGACCCGGTATTCGCTCACCGGACAGTTTTTGGGAGAATCGGTGGGTGTGTCTTTCCTGGCACTGGTGCTGGCCTGGCTGATGGTACAGCTTGCTTTGCCCTACTTCAATCGCCTGACGGGGGCTTTGCTGACCATTGATTACCGGAATCCCACGCATTGGCTGGGCGCGCTGGGCATCACGCTGCTAACGGGATTGATTGCGGGCAGCTACCCGGCCTTTTACTTGTCATCTTTTCAACCGGTCCGGGTGTTGAAGGGAATCCAGCAACTGGGTAGCGCCGCCTTGCGCCCGCGTCAGGTGCTGGTGGTCGCGCAGTTTTCGTTTGCCATCGCCTTGCTCATTGGTTCCGTACTCATTCATCAACAGCTCCGCTACATCCAGAACCGTCCGGTTGGCTACCAGAAAGCCGGCTTGATTCAACTGCCCCTGGAAGGCAACCTGTACCGGGAATTCGGGCGTTTTCGAAGGGCAGTCATCGAATCGGGAGCCGTAACGGAAGCCTGCGCTACGTCGAGTCTGATTACCGAGGCCAACAGCAACACTTCGCTGGAATGGCCCGGGCAACGGCCCAATGAAAGGAACATTCTTTTCGATCAGATCCAGGCTACCCATTCCTTCGCTGCCACATTTGGCATAAAAATCAAGCAGGGAAGGGAATTTTCTCTGGCCTTCGCCACGGATTCAACGGCCGTATTGCTCAATGAAACGGCCGTTCGTCTCATGCGGTTAAAAGATCCGGTTGGGCAGGTGATCGGATGGCAGGGCGAATCACGTCGGGTGGTGGGGGTATTTGAAGACTTCGTCTGGGACTCTCCTTTCGAGCCGGCCAAACCGATGTTAGTGGCTTGCATCCCGGGAAGGGTCAGTACGTTTGCCCTGCGACTCAATCCGACTCATTCCTTGAACGCCAGTTTGCAGCAGATTGAACGGTTATACAAGCAATTCAATCCGGCTTTCCCGTTTGAATACCAGTTTGTGGACGAGTCCTTTGCCCAAAAGTTGCAATTTGAAAAACGATTGGGTTCGCTGGCGAATTGGTTTACCGGATTAGCCGTTTTAATTTCTTGCCTGGGTTTGTTTGGACTGGCAGCATTTTCTGCTGAGCAACGTCGCAAGGAAATAAGTATCCGTAAGGTATTGGGGGCGAGTTTAGCCCAGCTTTGGTTCACCCTTTCCAAGGATTTTCTCCGCTTGGTGCTTTTGTCCTTTTTACTGGCGGCACCCTCCGCCTATTGGCTCATGCATCACTGGCTGCAAAACTACGCGTACCGTACCGAAATCAGTGGGTGGGTATTCGTCCTAGCGGGGTTCTGGGCGCTCCTTATCGCGCTGCTCACCGTAAGCCTCCAAATCACGAAAGCGGCCCGGGCCAATCCAGTGAAAAGCTTGCGGACCGAATAACTCCTTTTACCACTGGCACATAATCCGTTTTATTCTGGGATCTGGGCCGCACTCAGTTGGTTACCAGCTCATTGAACTCAACTAGGTGGTTGGTAAAATCCGGGTAAATCCGCAGTTCTCCCGGATCGTATTCAGCACCGAGATGATGAGGCGGGGCGGATTGAGCGACACCATTTCCTGGTTGTATTTTTTCATCAGCCTACTCAGGCGCGTGGCGGCATTGAGGTTCATCGTCATTTTTCCGGTACCTTCGTTGGAAAGCTTCTTGACAATAGCGCAAAGTCCCTCGAAATAATCGCCGAACTGCAGAGCCGGCGAATGGGTATTGTAAACCCTGACGACATCATTGGTTGGGTTGCGAAACGTATGGGGTGTTCCTGCCGACACCATTATCTCATTGCCCTGCTGCGCTGGCGTCCAGGCTCCGTTGATATTGAGTTCGAGTTCTCCTTCCAGCACCTGGTAGGTTTCCGTTGCGGTGGGGTGAACATGAACCGGTGTACCATTGGCCTTTGGCAGCAGTTGCCATTCCATTTCCAGCGAATGCCCGTTGGTTTCGGCGGGTGTTTTGGTCACGTGAAAGATCATCCCGAGTGGTGTCATATCCAAGGTCTGATTCAGCGTAACCATAGCAAATTGGTGTTTTGTTTTTTAACTGGCTGGTATTGCTTCAAGTCGATCAACCACGTACGGGTCGTATTGCGGGCGGCCTGAAATGGGAAATGCCTTTCGTAACCGCATCGCACCAAGGCTGCGTGATTCACGCGTCAGCGCCTATTCTACCTCGATATTCAGTTTATAGCGGCCTTCCGCACCCGGATAGGCCGGGTCGAAACTGGCCGTTGCCGAGTTGCCGTAGGCCTGGTTGGCATTCCGAACCCGCACCCGCAGGGGTTGGTTACCCAGGCGGGCCGTGACAATGTACTTGCCCAGCGGCACGTCGTTGATGTACATTCGGTCGGGTTTGGCCACGATGTTTTTCCCGGCCGATCCATCGATGAGCCCGCCGACGGGCTCTAACGTCAGTGTTACTTCTTCCGCGTCCAATCCCCAGGTGAACACCTCCACCTGACCACCGTAATAACCATCATTGCCAAATTCGCCGGTGCGCTCGCCCGATGCCTTCAGGGTAAGGTTGCGCACGGCTCCGTCGGAGCCAGCGAAGGCCGCGTCCTGGTCGGGGTGCAGATCCAGCACGTAGGTTTTGTCGTCGAACTCCGTTTTCACGGTGCCGCGCACGTACCACGAGCCGGGCGTTAGCGGAAGGCTGTATTGGCCATTGTCGTCGGTTTTCCCCAGCAGGTTGTGGTTGTAGAATTGGGTGTTGTTCACCACGATTTTGACGTTTGGCAACGGCTTTCCGGCCGCATCGAGCGCCCGGCCGGAAACGACTCCTTTACGGACCGTATCCACATCGGGTTCAACATCATCGTCTTTAATGCAACCACCCACGGCCATTGCCGTGGCCAGCCAGAGTGCCGGGGTGAGGATGCGGGAGGTCAGTGGTTTCATACGGGTTCGTTAAATTTTGCTTTACCCCCGCTAAGTTGGAAACCCCCGCCTGGTCGGGAAAGCAGATCCCGTACGAAGTGGTACGAATCCGGTTTACGGTGTTGCAAAGTGCGTTTGAGATGAATGGTTGTTGAAGAGGCGACCCGCCCTTCCGGTAAGCCGCCCGAAGACCGATCGTCCTTCCGCGGTAACCACGGGCAATGATTACCGCGGGCAACCCGAAGCTGATCCCGGGATGGACGGGGAAGAAAAGCGGGGTGGTTGGCTTGTGGAAAATGTCCGCGGCGGGCATCTTCCCGCAAACAACCCTCCACCATCCCATGCGACTGTTTGGAACCGCTTTGCTCGTTATTGGTGCCGTTTCTCTGCTGCTGCCGTTTATCGGCTTGAACTTCCTCTTCCTGGCCTGGATCAACAACTGGGGCACCACGGTGAGCTGGTTGATCCGGTTCGGTCTGCTCATTTTGGGGGCGATCCTCTATTTTATGCCCCAGGAAAAGAATTGAATGCCAGTGCCCGCGAACAACCCGGTCTTGCTCATTTGCGCCCGGTATTCCGGAGGAAGATCAATCCCCCGGCGTTCGTTCCCAGGATGATTTCGGGCTGGCCATCCCCGTCCAGATCGCCGGTGGCCGGGTGGAGCAAGCCGCCCAGTCTGGCTTCGGAGGAAGGGGGAGACGACGTCCCCATCCAGTTGGTTACCGGTTCGTTGAACGCAATCAGGTTGTTGGTAAAATCCGGATAGATCCGCAGTTTTCCTGGCCGGTTGCCCACCAGCAAGTCCGGTTTTCCGTCCCCGTTCAGATCCGCCACGGTCGGGGCGGCGTTGCGACCCGCCGCGTCGGGTTGGAGGCCGCCCAGCGCGCGGTTCTCGGGTCGGAAATCCGGTCGCTTGCCGTTGCCCACGTTTTGGTAGGCTTCCAGGTTGCCGCCCGCTTTTCCCACCAGCAGATCGGCATCGCCGTCCCCGTCCAGATCCGTCAGGCTCGGCACGTCGTTGGTTTCCAACGGCAAGGGAAGCGTTAGCGCGCGGTTGGGCGAAAAGCGGAAAGGCCGTTTCCTGCTTCCGGCGTTGAAGACGACGCGCATCCGCGCGAGGCGCCCCTCGTTGGCCACCCAATAGAAATCCAGTTTCCCGTCCCCGTTCAAATCGGCGAAGCCCGGCCGGATCCGGGTCAGTTGCCGGGCGGCGAGTTGCAGGTAGTCCCGGGTGCGGAGGGTGAAAGCCGGGGCCGCCGCGGTTCCCGTGTTTTCGAAGAGCCACACCGTTGCCACCGGGCGGTCGCTCCCCGGCACGCCCCCGTTTCCCACGAACAGGTCCAGGTCGCCGTCGGCATCGTAGTCGGCCAGGGCCGGCGCGGTTGCTTCGCCCAGGTCCACCATGGTATTTTGCAGGAAATCGGGTTGGCGGAACGAGAAGTCGGGCACGGAGTCGCTGCCCCGGTTGTGGTAGAGCCAGGCCGACCGCCCGAAGTCCACCAGGCCCCCCTCGTTGACGAATACGTTGGGGGCGGCCAGCAGGTCTTTCACGCCGTCAAAATCCAGGTCCTCGTAGTACGTTGCCGGGAAGGTGGGAAAGCGGATGGGTCGGTCGGCGGGAAAATCAGTCCGGAAATCACGGAAAACGGCTTGCCGGGGGGTTCCCCGGTTGGTCATTTGAAAGAGGGTTGGGCAGGAGATGTCTCCCACCAGGATGTCCTGGTCGCGGTCGCCGTCCAGGTCCAGGGCCAGCAGGGTCGAGCCGGCGTGCTGAACGCGAAACCGATCGTCGGGCAAGGAAGTAGGGAATATTGAACTGAAGAACCGCATCGGCGGACCGGCCGCGAAGGCGGCTCCGGACGGCGGTCCCGTAGTCGGCGAACCAGTCGAACTGAAGAAC
>JACMKY010000518.1 GCA_014379925.1 Cytophagales bacterium
ACTGGCCGGGGCCAACTGGCCCGTCAGCGGCTTGGAAACCCCCGACGGACCGGCTTTGGCGCGGGCGTTTTCGGACGGCCTGGGACGCTCAATTGACTATTACGCCATGCCACCCCGGGAGTTTGGCGGTATTCTGGATCAGGCATTCGGGCCGGGTGCGGGGGCCGCCGCCGCCAACGAGTACCAGCGGATGTGGGATTTCCCGGAACAGCGCCCCAACTTCCGGGCCGACATGCCGCCAGTATTGGAAAAACTGCCCGTGCGGATGACCTCCGTCAGCGAATGGGTAGCGCAGCACCGGGCGGTTTTCTCGGCGTAGTACGATCCTTTCCTTGTTGTAAAGTTTACCAACCAAGCCGGAAAGTCCGGCTTGGTTGCTTCCGCTTTCTAACCGTGCTCAGTGGTCGGCCGTTGCCGCCGTCGGAGTCGCGTGGCACCCCGGCTATTGCCCATCCAACGGCGCAAGCAGCCGGCAGATGCGCGCCCGCGCGGTTGGTTTCAGGTGATGCCTCCGAAGCACAGATACTTTATTTCCATGAAGTAATCCAGGCCGTATTTCGAGCCTTCCCGGCCCATTCCGGATTCTTTCACCCCGCCGAACGGGGCGACTGCCGTGGAGATCATCCCTTCGTTGATGCCCACCATGCCACACTCCAGGGCTTCGGCCACCCGCCAGCAGCGGGCAACGTCCCGGCTGTAGAAATAAGCCGCCAGGCCGTACTGCGTATCATTGGCCATTTGAATGGCTTCCGCTTCCGTGCTAAACCGGAAGACCGGGGCAACGGGTCCAAAAACTTCTTCCCGGGCAATAACCATGTCCGATGTGGCATCCGCCAGCACGGTCGGCTGGTAAAACAATCCGTCGAGGGGTTTGCCGCCTTCGGTTACCCGGGCTCCTTTCGCCACGGCGTCTGCCACGTGGTGTTTCACTTTATCCAATCCTTTCTCGTTGATCAGGGGACCTACCTGCACCCCCGCCTCCAGCCCGTTTCCCACCCGGAGGGCAGCCACGGCCCGGGAAAACTTCGCCACGAATTCATCGTAAATCCGGTCCTGCGCCAAAATGCGGTTGACGCACACGCAGGTCTGCCCGCTGTTGCGGAATTTGGCAACGACCGCCCCCTTTACCGCCGCATCCAGGTCGGCATCCTCAAAAACCAGGAAGGGGGCGTTGCCGCCCAACTCCAAAGACAGTTTCTTGAGGGTGGGGGCGCACTGGCTCATCAGTACCTTACCCACCGGCGTAGAGCCGGTGAATGACAGTTTGCGCACCCGCCGGTTCTCACAAAACTCTTTGCCTACCTCGCCGTTTTCCGTGGTCGTTACGGTGTTGTACACCCCCGGCGGAAACCCCGCTTTTTCGGCCAGGTAGGCCAGGGCCAGCCCCGTCAGGGGGGTTTCCGACGGCGGCTTCACCACCACCGGGCTGCCGGCGGCCAGGGCCGGACCCACTTTCCGGGTGATCATCGCCAGCGGAAAATTCCAGGGCGTGATGGCGGCCACCACGCCAACCGATTGCTTGATGACCACCACCCTCCGGTCGCTGGTTGGCGCCGGAATGACGTCTCCGTAGGCCCGTTTGGCTTCTTCGGCAAACCATTCGATGAAGGAGGCCCCGTAATCCACCTCGCCCCGGCTTTCCGACAACACTTTTCCGCACTCCATCGTCATCAGCGTAGCCAGTTCTTGCCGGTGCTCCTGCACGAGCGTAAACCACCTTCGCATCAAATCGGATCGCTCCTGGGCGGTCAGGTTCCGGTAGGCCGGCCAGGCATGGTGGGCCGCATCAATGGCCTGGCGCACGTCTTCCCGACCCAGGTCGGTTACGGTGGCAATCCGTTGGCCCGTTGCCGGATTGTTGACCTCAAACGTTTTCCCACTGGCGGCGTTCACCCACTGACCATTTACGTACGCCTGGGTTCGGATGAGCTGGTTGGTTGTCTCCACGTTGGTCGCGCTTGACGGATGGTCAGAATCAACTTTTGGCTTGCCACTCGGCCAACGCCGGCCAGTGACGAACGGGCGCTCCGGCAAAACCTTGCGTTCAGTCGCTGGCCTTGGTAACGCGTCCGAGACCGAACTGGTTGCCGGCCCGCACCGCCTTGTTGTTGCTGAAGTGGATTTCCACCATCTTCTCGCTCTGCACACTGTTGTAATGCGGGTCCTCCAGCGTTGCCACGATTTTACGGGTTTTAACGTCAATCACGTCGCCGGTTGATGGGTAGGCATACTTGCCATCCAAGCTGAAGGTAATCCATCCCGGCATATCCCGCACCTGAACGCTGGTCACTTGTCGGGGTGGCATCACGGTGTTGTCAAACACGTGCAGGCGGTTGTTGGCCCCGTCACACACCCAAAGTTCCTTTTCGTCGGGGGTAAGCCCGATGCCGTGGCTCGGGCAGCCGTGCCGTTTCACCTCGCCGATGTTGAATCCCTGTACTTCCACGCGATGCAGTTTCTGACCGGTTTTCAGGTCGCCTACTTCGAAACCCAGCAATCCGTTGATGTTCACGTAAACCAGGCTCTCCGCACCATTCACGGTAAAGGGGCGGATGTCGGCACTGAAGGGGCCGACTTGCTTGCTGACGGTATGGGTTTTGGTTTCCGCCACGTTGAGGTACGTCGATTTCAACCCGGCCAAATAGACGTGGTTGCCGGACAAGCCATAGATGGTGTTGTGTGACCCGGAGTTGGTGACGATTTTTTTAAGGATGTTTCCCGTTTTGGCATCCATCACGTTCCAGAATTCCTTTTCCAAAGAGGGAAGGTAAATGGTTTTTCCATCCGGCGAAATGGACATGCGGTCCGCGCCTCCTTCCACGGTCTTTTCCCACAAGACTTTTTCGGTCGTGAGGTCCACGCACTGGAGTGCTTCCAGGGTGCTGATGTAAAGGCAGTTGGTAGACAGACTGACGTCCAGGCCTTTGACATTCGACGGCTGGCCATCTCTGTTGAGCCCGGCCGTCGGAATGAACTTGACGAAACGATGGTGGTTATCCATATCGAAGACCTGAATGCCGTGGCCCCCGTACCCGAGGTAATTGCGAATCCCCGGGGTGGCTACGTACAGATACCGTTTTACTGCTGGGGCGGGTTCGTGCACTTTCGAAACCGTAGTTGACTTGGGTAAGGGTGCCCGGGTCGCGGCACCCAGGAGCAACGACCCGCTCAGCAGGAGGGTAAGAATGCGGGGGTGCGTCATGGCTTGCATTTTTTGGGTATGGATACGCAAGGTAGATGATTGAAGCACCCTTCCAAAACGGGGCTGCGGTCACGCGGAGCGAAGGCGAAAAACGCGGTGTTCTTTCGGGAGAAGAAGGGATTCTTGGGCTACCCCTCGGTTGCGGTGCCTTCCGTCGGGAACGCTGTCCAGTACCCGTGATCGGCGAGCGTAGCCTTACAGAACGCAGCTACCAGGCCGTGGTTAATCTTATTTACCGATCAGCAAAGTACCACCGCGAAAGCATTGCGTTTCTACTGATCGGATGGGTGCTCGCCCGGTAACCGCTTGCGGGAATCGTCCCCGGAAATCGCCAGCCACTCCTTGGCTTTCCGCAAAGCGGATTCGGCCCGCTCGTCTTCTCCGGGCTTTCATTCCTTTATCAACGCCCGCACCGTTACCTTACCGCCGTCCGTGATCTTCACGAAGTAGACCCCCGCGGCCAGGTGACCCACGTCAAGCACGGCCCGCAGTACCTCCCCTTCCCTCCTCAGACGTTCCGTGCGCAGTGGCTGGCCTTGGGCGTTGCACAGGGTGGCCGTCACGTTTGCGGTGGGCGACCGCAGCGGATACTCCAGCGTGCACCGGTGACCCGCCGGGTTGGGATAAAGTTGAACCGCTCCCGTCGGTGGGCCGGGCAACGCCGTAATCACGACCGCCAACTCGTCGGAAACCGATTGGCAGCCCTCCCCGCTCACCCGCACGGCGTAGCGGCCGCCGACCGGCGCTACGTAGGTCGGTTGGGTAGCACCCGGAACGGGTACTCCGTTCAGCAGCCACTGGTTGTTGCCGGCGCTGCTGGAAGTGAGCCGGCTGCCCAGCGCGGTAATTTCCGGGCGGGCGGGAAAATCCCGGCTGACCGTCACTGACACGGGCTCCGAAGCTGGGCCGATGCACCCCGCATTTCCCACCGTAACGGTGAACCGGCCGCTCCGCTTGAGGGTCACCGAACGGGTAGCCGCTACCACGGCCTGCGTACTGTCCCGCCAGGTATACGCGCCGTAACCTCCCGGGGCGTTGAGGGTTACGCTGTCGCCCACGCAGAAAAGAAGTGGGCCGCTTGCCCCAATGCCGGGTTTTTCGGCGGGGGAGTGCGCGGTCACGGTCACCCCGTCGGACAGGGGACTCCAACACCGATCCTTTCCCCCGGCCACGGTGTAGCTTCCGCTCCGCTGCACCAGGACGCTGCGGGTCGTTTCGCCGGTTGACCAGCGGTATTCATCGAAACCCAGGGAAGCCGTCAAGGTTACTTTCCCGCCCAGACAAAACGCCGTGGGACCGCTCACGATCACCACCGGTGCCTCCACCGGCGGCGCGTTGACCGTCACAACGGCGTCGCCGCGCCGATCGCCGTTCGCACACCCGTTCGCGTCGTACACCGCCGTTAGGGCGTAGTTCCCCGGTTGGGTCACCGCCGGGTGGTAAGGCGAAACGCGGATGCCGCTCACCGTCACCGGCGTGGTTCCGTCCGAGTACGTCACCGTCCAGGGGGGCGTACCGGCCAGTTCGACGGAGAGCCGCGCGGTGTCTCCTTCGCAGATGGCCTGGCTGCCACTCAGTATGGCTTGGGGCGGCGGGTTGGCCAGCACCCGGACTTTCGCCTCCGTCCGGGAATCGGCGGGACAGCCGGCGGCTTTTACCTTCCAGTAGTAGAGGTGGCCGTAGTAGCCGGCCGGATTGGGTTGGTTGTTTCCCGTAATCGAAAGAACCCCCGGCAGCACGTAAGGGTACCGGATCGCTCCCGGATCGGTCAGCGAATACGCCTGGGCACCGCCCCCGAAAGCCGACACCTGGAGTCCGTAATTTTGCCCGGGTTCCGGAATGAACAGGTCCAATGGGTATTCGACAATTCCCGGCGTCACGTCAACCACCCGGGAAGCCAGGATGCGGGGGCTGAAATCCCGGTCCGTCAGCGTCACCGTCACGGTGCGGGGGCCCGCGCCGGCGTTGTCCACGCGGAGGGTGGCTCTCTCCAGGAGGAAGGGAATGTCCGCATTGAAAAAAGTCTTTTCCCCGCCGGCCGCCGAAAATCCACCCCCGGCCAGCGGATTGGGATTGGCCACCGTGCCGCGGTAGTCGTTCACGGCCACGTAATAACTCCGGTCGGCGGTCAGCACGGGGGTAACGTACCGGTCGCCAACGGCCACCAGGTTGCCGCCCACGGGCGCATCGTACCAGAAAAGGGAGCCTTTGCTCCGGGCCGTCAGTTGCGCCGACCCGCTGCCGCCGCAAACGTTCGCCTGGGAGGCAATCGCTCCCGGCGTTTCCCGGTTGATCGCCAGGGTATCGGAGATAGAAACTCCGCAGGGAAAACGCCGCGCCGTTACCGTGTAGTAACCCGCTTCGGTCGCCAGGTACGCGTCGTCGGTGGCCTGGGCGAGATCCACGCCATCTTTCTGCCATTGAAAGCTCAGTTGGGCGGGGTCTACTTCGGTGAATGCCCGCAGCCACACCGCGGCGGTCTCACTGCCGCACTGGTGCGGGGAAGCGGCGGGGACGATCCTCACCGCCACCGGAGCCACGGGCGTCACGGCAACCGTGGCCACGGCCGAAACCCGGCGGCACCCGTTGGCCTGGGTGACGGCCACTGCGTAGTCGCCGGCTTCCTTGACGGTAAGTAGATCGGTGACGGCTCCGGGAATGAGTTGGCCATCCCGTTGCCACTGGTACCCCAATTGAGATCCCCCGTCGGCTTTCAGCACCGTTGAGTCGCCCTGGCAAAAGTTCAGTGGTCCCAACGGAGCGAGGGTGGCGGCGGCCTCCGAAGCCGCGTCGGCCACCACTGCCACCCGGAGACTGGGACAGCCGGCTGCCCTCACGTGAAGATCGTACAGATAGGCGTAGGTACTCGCCCCGGCGGTGGTTCCGTCGATGGACATTACGTGGGGAATGCTAAACGGATACCCCGCCACGCCGGCGTTGCTCCGGAAAAGGGTGGCACCGTCCTCGTAGGCGGTCGTCAGGCGATACGCTCCGGCGGCCGGAAGGACCAGGTTCAGGTAATACACGGCACCCGTGTCCGACGGATCGTCGGGGGCCTCGCCGCCCAGGGCGGGTTTTCGGGTGGCTTCCACGTTGAGGACCGTGCTGGCGACCGGAATGCCGCCCGTCCCTTCCACCGTGAACCGGACCCGCCCGGCGTTGCCCACGTAAAGCCGGACCCGTTCCAGCACCAGTGGCACCCGCGTGGTGAAGGTGACGGCCGCGCCGTGCGGACCGTAGCCGCCGCCCGAAAATGCGTACTTGCCCACGGGCCCAACCTGGCCGGCAAACTCGTTCAGAACGGCGTAGTACGTCTGGTCACCCGGTTTAAACGAAGTGTACGCCCGGTTTCCCGCCGCCAGCAGGTTGCCGCTCGTCAGCGCATCGTACCAGAAAACGGTTCCGTTGCCTTCCCCCCGCAACGCAGTCGGATCGTTGCCGCAGGCCGTAGCCGTGCCCCGGGGGTCAGGCGTCCGGCCGCTTGCCGTACGCGCGGTGAGGTGGCCGTTGTTGGTGGAATCGGCGTCGCCGCCCAGCCCGGTCCGGCTCACGAAGGCGTACGTTTTACCCGCCTCCGCCCGAAACGTGCCCCGCAGTTGCACCTCAGCTTCGGCGCGCGGGGCCAGCTTTCCCGCGTACGTACCGCTCAGGGTAGCCACCACGGTCTCTCCCTCCCGCACCACGGTCGTCACGGGAATGTTGGATTGGACGGCCGTGCCGAAATTGCGCACGACCACAGTGGCCCCGCCCAGACCCGGGTGGGCGCACAGGTCGGGTCCGGGATGCAACAGCGCCACTACCCCCGCGTCGTTGGCCGGCGTCAGAAAGGTCACGCGGTAATCCTGGGTTTCGCCCTTGGCGTAGCGGCCGCAGGCCATCACGCCGGTCGGGTCCTCGGTTTCCGCGCAGACTACCCGCAGGCGGGCGGAATGGCCGGGAACCAGCCCCGGCGGCACCCCCACGGTGGTGGCGTAGGTTTGGGTTCCGCGGAGCACGTCCGTGGTGGCTACCCATTCGTGGGCGTCGTCGAAGTCCGCGTCGCCGTTCCAGTCCACGAACACCTTCGCCAGCTTGGGCGAATCCGCCCCGCAGGTGCCCAAGGTAAGGCGCAGGGAAAGGAACTGACCCGCCGTCACGTCGGCGTTGAGGTGGGTAAGATCGGTGTACGCGGCACAATCGGCGGAAACGCTTTGCAGGGAGCCGAAGGTAAATTCGAGAATCTTGGCACCAGTTGCCGAATTGGCGGCCGAGGCGCAGTAGGGTTTCCCCCCGATGCCTCCCGTCACCAACGAATACGCCTGCGGACCCCGTTCCAGGTCGCCCTTGTGCGATACGCTGACGAGGTAGGTTTTGCCGGGTACGGACGCCGGCACGGCGACCTTTTCCACGTTGTCGCGCCGGTTGTCGCCGGGCGTGGCCGCCTGGCTGGGGTGGTCGGGGTCGAGCGTCCAGGGCTGGTAGGTGCGGCTCCCCTCGGTGACGCGCAGGTCCAGGTCGTTGACCAGCTTGGGCGTCCGGTTGTTGACCGCCTCCGGGGAAAGGGGGGCGACGGTTCCCTCCGGGTCGGTCCAGGACAGGGTGATTTCCAGCGGTCCCTTGCCCGAAGCGACGACAGGAAACGAGTATACCTGGTTGGGCAACAGTGCCAGTTCGCTCAACCCGAAGCTACCGTCGGAATTTTCAATGACGCGGGCGGCTTTTTCGGCATCCAGCAATCCCCAGCCGAATGCGTAATCGGGACCCGGGTGGGAACCGGCTTCGTTGGCCGTGTGCAGTACCAAGCCCTTGAGCGTAGCCGACCGCAGGAAATTGCCGCCGTTGCGCCGCGCGTAGAGTTCCTGCAGCAACAGCAGCGAACCCGATACGTTGGGGGCCGACATGGACGTGCCGCTGCTGAAAAAATACGACCGGTCATCCCCCGCCCCCGCCGACAGCAGGTTCACTCCCACGCCAACCAGGTCGGGTTTGATGCGGCCGTCGTCGGCGGGCCCCCAACTGCTGAAGGGGGCGCTCACTACGTCGGAAGGCCGAAGGTACCCGTTGGGCAAGGGATGAACGGCCCCGACCGTGAGGATATTTTTGGCGTTGCCGTTGGTGGTCACGATGTCGTAGCCGTCGTTGCGGTTGCGGGGAGCCGTGCTGGTGAGGGAGGTGTTGGCCAGGAAGTAGGTAGTTCCGGCGGCCGGGCCGTTGACACTGCGGTTGTTTCCCGCCGACTTCACCGGCAAGTAGTAAGGGGCGTGGTAGGTAATGACGTCCCAATCGCGGCACGAACTGGTATAGAACCCGAATTTCCAGTCGTCGGTCTCGCTCAGGCTCGGTTCTCCCCACCATTCCCAGCCCCTTCCGCTCGCCCGCCACCCGCACAAGCTCCCGTACGAATGGTTGGAAACCAGCAATCCCACCGCGGCGGCGGCCATTTCGGGCGTATCGGCGCTGAAGTCCCACGCCCTCAGGTTCGCCCCGAAAGCCATGCCCCGGGCGGGCAGATTCACCCCCGAGGCCACCATGGTACCCGCCACGTGGGTGGCGTGGGCGTCGAGGTTGCTGGCTTGGTCTTGTTGCACAACCCGGCCGGTCAGTTCCTGGTGCGAAGCCCGGACGCGCCCCGAATCCCACAAGCCCAACCGGCCGAGCAAGGCGGTACCGCCGCCGCTGAGGGAATACCCCAACCGGTTGCCCGTCCAGAGCAGGTTGGTGCGGGTGCTCAGGGCCGCCAGGTCGTTGTAGGCTACGTAGTAGTGCGGTTTTCCCAGTTCGTCCAACCCCTGCAGAGAAAGGAGGGTACCGTCGGGATCGGTTTGCCGGGTGGACCAGCCCCGTTGGCGGGCCAGGCGAAGGGCTTTTTCCTGGTCAAAGAAATGCCGGACGCCCCAGTCGGCCGCCAGCCGACGCAAAACGAACGCGTTGGTGCCCGCGCCCCGGGCCAGGGAGTCGTTGGCGGAACGCAGGGTGGCCCCGCCCGGTGATTCGACGCGGGGACGGGGGGAGGCGTGGTGGGTATTTTTTCCTGGCTGGGCGCGGAGCGGCCCGGTGGCCAATCCCATTCCAATCAGACAAAGCAGCAGGGCAGTTCTTTCCACAAACCAAACGGGATTTGGGAAATAAAAGTAGGCAAAGATTTCCGGCCGGGCGGTGCGATAAGGTTTTCAAGCCGTTGCGCGTAAGGATTTCCGTTAATACCCCGCGGGCAGGCGAATTGGATCTTCATTAGCCGGAGCCGGTTCTACTGACGCGTCCCGTCCGGACCGTGCGGGTCGATATTTTCCACGTCGACTTCCGGGCGGCGGACCGTATCCCGGATCGTTTCCTCGCGCGGTTCCGCTTCCTTGCCCAGCGCGACTTCTTCCACCACGCGGGCATCCTTGGTCACCATGGCCACCTCGGCGCGTTCGATCAGCTCGGTTTCGTCGGCTTGGACATTCGCCAGGTCCGCTGCCGTCGCCGGACGGTCGGCGGCGGTCCGTTCAATCCGGACGCGTTCTTCCCGCAGGCGCACGTGCTCTTCCACTGGTCGTTCGACGATGCGGCTGCGCAGGCGCGTGACGCCGGTTTCGACCACGCGTTTGCCAACCGGCAACCGCTCATCGATGACGGGAATGAACGGGGCTCCTTCGGCCGTCGCGGGATCGGTAGCGGCCGCCCCGGGGTAGCCGTACTGAGCGGCGCGTTCCTCAACGTCCATCGCGCCGCAATCGTCGAGGATGCCGGCAGCGCGTTGGGCTTCTTCGCCCGACCGCGCGTGAACCGTCACCAGGGAGCCGCTCTGGCGCGCCACGTGGCTGTAGGTGCTGGATTCGTCGCTGGCGCCGAACAACGATCCGAAAAAGTGGCTGATGCGGTCGCCCGGGCGGTCACCCTCGTCTTCCGCCACCGTGGTACTCGTTCCGATGCCGGTAACGATTTGAACGGAAAGGTCAATGTCATCATTGGTAAAGCCTTGGTTGAGAAGTTGCTGTACGGCCTGGTGGGCTTCCGCTGCGCTGTCGAACAGCCCGATTACGGTTTGTGCCATGGTTTCGGCTTGGTTTGGCGTGAAAGATAAACGCGGGATTTTCCCGGGGGTTGGCCGCCCAATTACTCCTTGATCGGCTCAACCACCGGCCCGCCTTACCCGACGGGAGCGGCGCCGGTTACCGGACGGGATTGGGGGCGGTTCGTGGTTCTTTACGGGGAAACGACCCCCCGTGTTCGGGGAGAGAGGAAATCAGGCTGCTTCAACCGTTCCGGCGGACGAGGCGATTCGTCGGCTGGCTTCTTTGGGGGGTATACCGGGTGAAAAGGCTGTTGATCTTGATCTGAATAACCCCGATCATGGCTTCCCGGAAAATGCCCTTCGACATTTTGGATTGGCCCTTGGTGCGGTCGGTGAAGATAATGGGCACTTCCACCAGGCGGAAGCCGTATTTCCAGGCCAGGAACTTCATCTCGATCTGGAAAGCGTAGCCCGTGAACCGGATCCGGTCCAGCCGGATGGTTTCCAGCACCTGGCGGCGGTAGCACTTGAAGCCGGCGGTCGTGTCGTGAATGGGCAGGCCGGTGACGAACCGCACGTAGCGGCTGGCGAAATAGGAGAGCATGACGCGGCTCATGGGCCAGTTTACCACGTTTACCCCGTTGCTGTAGCGCGAACCGATCGCCACGTCGTTGCCTTCTTCGGCGCAGGCCCAGTAGAGTTTGATCAGATCTTCCGGATTGTGGGAAAAGTCGGCGTCCATCTCAAAGATGTACTCGTAATCGCGTTGCAGGGCGTACTGGAAGCCGTGGAGGTAGGCCGTACCCAGCCCTAGCTTGCCCCGGCGTTCCTGCAAATGCAACCGATTGGGAAATTCCCGCTGCAATTCGCGCACTTTGTGGGCGGTGCCGTCGGGCGAACCGTCGTCCACGATGAGTACGTCGAAGGACAAGGGCAGGGAAAAAACCGCGCGGACGATGGCCTCTATGTTCTCAATTTCATTGTACGTGGGAATAACAACAATGCAGTCCTTCAATTCCAAGGGGTATGGTCGTTTTCGGGTATGTGCGCAACCGACGGTTTTTTAGCCTACCGGACGGCCCGGGCGTGGCTAATTCTCGTTCAATGATTTCTCCCACCGGCCACCCTACTTCAGTCTGCCCTGCTTTTCGCGTTGGCTGAGGGTATCCACCACGGTCTGGTAGATCTCGTCGAGGTAGCCGGTATTTTCCAGGTAGAACCGCAAACTCTTCCGGTAAGTGGCCGTGTCCGTCCGGTAGTTTTTGAGTATTTCCTCTTCGTAGCGTTGGTATAACGTGCGGGACGAATCCAGCGACCGCAGGGTGATGCGGCTGGTTTTGGCCTCGGCAAGGTGAACGTCCGTCAGGATTTGTACCATCTGCGATTGGCTCAGCGTACCCAGCGGGGGCTGGGGACGTTCGACACACGCCCCCAACGTCCAAAGGAGCCCACCCAGAAAATACTTTTTCATCTCGGAAAAATAAGCAAAATTGCCGTCAGTTCGCAGTCAGTGATCGATCGTCGGTGGTTAATGGTCCACAGTCGGCGGTTCAGTGTCCACAGTAAGTTACTACGCGGGGCCGGGCGGGCGGGTCTTTTGACGCAATTTTTAACAATTTTTATCAGTTGCCCGGGGCGGTTGGCGGGCGGGCAGTTGTTGCCGGCAAACCAATAACGGATGAAGGAGATCTTTGCCAGGCTGCGGAAGTACAAAACCAAGATCAGACACGACACGGTACATTCGTTAAAGCACCTTGATTTATGCACTATCCGACGAAAGGATTGATGACGGTGAGGGTATCAACCACCTGCCCGTGGTGTAAATCCTCCGAGTAGAGAAGCCTACAATTACTTTCCAAGGCCGTAGCTGCAATGAGGCAGTCGAAGTAGGCAAAACCATACCGTCTTTTGATGTCAAAAGCCTTCAAAATCGTAGAAGTACCAATTTGGCTAACCACCATTGCCTGCATAAATCCGTTTGCTCTTACGGCCGCCTGCTCGAAGGTAAAAACGCCTTTCTTGACGGTAGCAGGGACGAACTCTCCAATGACCTGCGTGGAAATCATCACCTCATTCTCCCCTTCAAGGAGGCTAATGGCGCTTGCTTTCTTCGCCGGATTGCGGTTGTCAATGCTGTAGATCAGTACGTTGGTATCCAGGAACACTTTATCGTTCATTGGCTTCGTCTCGGTTGAACTTGAAGTCGGCGGGTAGTTGAGTGGTATCTTGCTTCAACCTTTCAGCCAATACCTTCCTGCGGTCTTTTCGCTCTTTGGCCGCTGCGGAAGTTTGCTGCCGGTCGGTTCCCGGAGCAATAATTCTCGCTTGGATGCATTGCTTTACTTCAGCGGGCAACGCATCGTAGAGCGTGAGAAATGCTTTGGCGGTTTGTTCAGCGGTATTCATAAGGGTCGGGCGCTTGAATGTCAAAACTTCGAATCGTACCCAAGTTGCATTACTTTTACTTGGGTTTCTTATTTTTGGTGCAATGTTTTATCAGTTGCCCGGGGCGGTTGGCGGGCGGGCAGTTGTTGCCGGCAAACAAATAACGGATGAAGGAAATCTTTGCCAGGCTGCGAAAATACGAAATCAAGATCCGCAAGGCGGTCAACGCCCAGATGCGCGGCGATTTCCACTCCGTCTTCAAAGGTTCCGGCCTGGAGTTCAGCGACGTGCGTTCCTACCAGTACGGCGACGACGTGCGCAGCATCGACTGGAACGTGAGCGCCAAGGGACACGGTACATTCGTGAAGATTTTCCGGGAAGAAAAGGAGCAGACCGTTTTCTTCATGGTCGACGTGAGCGCCTCGCAGGAGATCGGCAAACGCAGCCGTCGCAAGCTGGACGTAACCAAGGAAATCTGCGGGGTACTGGCCCTTTCGGCCGTCAAGGAGGCGAGCCAGGTGGGGCTCTACTGCTTCACCGACCGCAAGGAACGCTACATCCGGCCGGGCAAGGGAATCCGGCAGGGGTACGGGGTGGTCACGGGCCTGTTTAACCTCCAACCCGTTTCAACGAAAACCGACCTGGCCAAAGCCATTCGTTTCGGACTTACCATTCTGAAGCGCAAGAGCGTGGTGATCCTGGTTTCCGACTTCATCGGCGAGGCGTACGAACACAATTTGAAGGCCCTGGCCCGCAAGCACGACCTGGTGGTGATCCACCTCTACGACCAGCGCGAAACCAACCTGCCCAGCCTGGGCATCATTCCGCTCTACGACCGGGAAAGCCGCCAGACCATTTGGCTCAACACCTCTTCCGAGGCTTTCAAGCGGGAACTGAACGGTGTCTTCCGTACCAACCAGACGCACCTCGAACAGTTGTGCAAGCAATACAAGGCCAACTACCTGGCCGTTAACACGGAAGAAGACTTCGTGCCCAAGCTGGTCAAGCTGTTTAAAGTAAGAAAGTAACCCGCCGATGGCGGGACCGATGCGTACATTTGAAAACCCGAAGGATTGAAACACCCGAAAGCGAAATCAAGGGGCCTTGCTCATCAACGAAAAACGGGCACGTTCTTCGCTACCTTGTTGGTCTGCGCATTTTCACCTTGGCCCACCGGCACGTTCGGGCAGGACTTCCCCCGGGGCCGTTTCCTGGCCGACAGCATCCGCATCGGCAGCCCGGTGCTCTATTCGCTCAGTTACCGGCATCCGCCATCCGCCGTGGTGATCTTTCCCGATACCAATTACCCCTTCGCCCCCTTCGAACTCGTCCGTAAGCAGTACTTTCCCACCCGCACCAACGACCAGGGCAGCCTCGACAGCGTGGTCTACACCCTGGTGTCGTTCGAGGTGGACGCGATCCAGCGCCTGAACCTGCCCGTGTACGTAATCTCGGAGCGGGACAGCACGCCGGTGTTTGCCGACCCCGATTCGGTTTACCTGCGCCCCATGATTACCGGGCCGTTGGATACCCTTTCGCTGAAGGCCAACGCGAGGTACCTGCCCCTGGCGCGGAAAACGAACTACCTGATCGTCGTGCTGGTGTTGGCGGGGCTGGCGGTTCTGGCCGGGTTGTTCCTGTTGGTGTTCGGCGGTCAGATCCGAAAGCGGTTTCGGCTCTACCAACTCGAAAAAAGGCACGCGGCGTTTTTGCAGCAGTTCCAGGAAATCAATGGGGGTGGCCCGGCCGGGGTTGTTCCCGAAGGGAACGCCGCGGGGGCCGTTCTTCGGGAAGCTCCCCGCATGGAGAAGCGGGTGGCGCTGTGGAAGAAATACATCGGAGGGCTGGCCGGAAAACCGTACAGCACCTACACCACCAAGGAGATTTCCGACAGCATTCCCGAAAAGCCGCTGGCGGAAGCCCTTCGCCTCATCGACCGTACCGTGTACGGGGGCCTGCCCCTCCGGGCATCCCCCAACGGATCGCCGGCCGCCAGCGATCCGGCGCCACCCGACCCTTTCCAAACCCTGAAAGACTTCGCGGGGCAACTCTACGAAAAGCGGCGGCGGGAGATTATTGATCAATTGTCAATTGATCACGTAAAATAAAATAGTAGCATTGACCATTGATAACTGATAGTTGATCATTGAACATGGATTGGTTTTCAACGGCGTGGTTCAGTGCGCGGACGCTGGGCGGGTTTGAGTGGGAAAAGCCGTATTTCCTTTATTTCCTGCCGGTTGTGCCCCTGCTTTTTTTCCTGCGTTGGCTCATCCACGAGCGCTTCCAGCAGCGGCTGAGCGTGGCCTTCGCGCGGGCCGACGTCCGGTCGAGCCCGGTCAGCCACCTGCGCCACCTGCCCACCCTGTTGATGACGCTGGTTATCGCGGGCATCCTGGTGGCCCTGGCCCGCCCGCAACGGATCAACGAACGGGTGGAACAGTATTCGGAGGGAATCGACATCCTGCTGGCCCTGGACATCTCCCAGTCCATGCTCATCCGGGATTTCAAGCCCGACCGGCTGGAAGCGGCCAAGCAAGTGGCGCAGGAGTTCGTGCAGGGACGCTCCCAGGATCGCATCGGCGTGGTGGTGTTCGCGGGGGAAGCCTACGCGCTGTGTCCGCTCACCACCGATTACAAACTCCTCAATGTCTACATCGACGAAATCAGCAGCAAGCTCATCCAGGTGGGGGGTACGGCCATCGGCAGCGCCCTGGCCGTGGCCACCAACCGGATGCGCGACTCGAATACCAAGAGCAAGGTAGTAATCCTGATCAGCGACGGCGACAACACGGCGGGCAACCTCGATCCGTTCACCGCGGCCGGCCTGGCCAAGGCCTTCGGCATCAAGCTCTACACGATCGCGGTGGGCCGGGAAGGGCAGGTGGCGCTGCCGGAGGAGTTGGGCGGTGGCCTGATCGAGAACTCCATCGACGAAACCACCTTGCGCCGGATTGCCCAGATCGGCGAGGGCCAGTTCTTCCGCGCTTCCGACAACCAGGCGCTCAAGGAAATATTCAACCGGATTGACCGCTACGAGAAGGCGGAGATCATCGAGACGCGCTTCAAGGATACCAAAGACTTTTACCAGGTCTACCTTTCCTGGGCGATTGTGTTCTTTCTGCTGTGGATGCTTTGCAAGAATACCTTCATCGCCAATATCCTCGAGGATTGATATGGAATTCTTCTACGGAGCGGCAACGGGACTGGCGATGAGTCTGATGTTGGGCACGGTTTTCTTCGTGCTCATCCAGAACAGCATCGACAACGGCTACCGCGGGGGCGTCCTGATCGCGCTGGGGGTGATCACCTCCGACACCCTCATGATCACGCTGTCCATTTTCGGCACGGCTTTTCTGCCGCCCGTCCCGCATTTTGATACCTACGCGAGCTTGGCGGGGGGAATGCTGCTGCTGACGCTGGGTTTTTTCAGCTTGTTGAAAGAAAGCCCGCGCCTGGTCTATCCCGCCACCCGCCTGGGCAACCTGGTTTATTACTTCTCCTCCGGTTTCGTGCTGAACGGAATCAACCCCGCCAACTTTTTCATCTGGGTCGCCGTTACGGCCAACCTGCGGGCCAACCTCCACTACTCCCCGACGCAGACCAGCCTCTTTTTCCTGGGTTGCCTGTCCGCCATTTTCCTCACCGAGGTTGGCATCTCGGTGTCCGCCGACCGCCTGAAACGGTATTTTACCCCGCGCATCCTGACGTGGATCAACAAAGTATCGGGTTCGGCTTTCGTGCTGCTGGGCCTGCGTCTGCTCTGGACGGGTTGGAAGGGTTGAGGAGGGTTACAGGTTGGCAAGTTACAGGTTGGCAGGTTGGCAGGTTACGGGTTGGGAAGACGTGGTTGAGGGAATGGTCACTGGTCACTTGGCGCTTCAAAAAGGCAGTAACGACGGCTTCCTCCTTCCGACCCTACGAAGTAGCCGCACCGATTACGGGACCGGCTGCGAAAGCAGCCTGCCAACTTGCCAACCTGTAACCTGCCAACCTGTAACCTGTAACCTGTAACCATTCACTAACCATGACGACGGATCAACTGAAGGATCTGAAAGCGCGAGTTGCCGCTTTGAGGGGGTACCTTTGACTACGACCAGAAAAAATTAGCCACCGAGGATCTGGAGCAGAAAACCCAGAACCCCGCCTTGTGGGACAATCCCAAGCAGGCCGAAGACATTCTGAAGAACATCAAGACGCTGAAGATGTGGACGCAGGGATACGACCAGGCCGAAGCGCTCCTCAACGACCTGGAAACCCTCCACGAGTTTTACGAAGCGGGTGACGTAACCGAGCCGGAAATGGATGCCGAGTACGGCAAAGCCGCGCAGGTCATTGAAAGCCTGGAACTGAAGAAAATGCTCGGTTCGGAAGAAGACCAACTCCACGCGGTGATGCAGATTACGGCAGGGGCGGGCGGCACCGAAAGCTGCGACTGGGCGGGCATGCTGATGCGCATGTATACCATGTGGGGCGAGAAAAACGGGTACCGGGTCAGCCAGCAAGACTTCCAGGAAGGCGACGTGGCCGGCGTAAAGTCGGTTACGATGCAGTTCGAAGGCGAACTGGCCTACGGATACCTGAAAGGCGAAAATGGCGTGCACCGCCTGGTGCGCGTGTCGCCGTTCGATTCCAACGCCCGCCGCCATACTTCCTTCGCCTCCGTGTACGTCTACCCACTCATCGACGATTCCATTGTCATCGACATCAAAGACTCGGAAATTGAGTGGGAAACCTTCCGGTCGGGTGGTGCCGGCGGGCAGAACGTGAACAAGGTGGAAACGGCCGTGCGGTTGTACCACAAACCCTCGGGCATCGTTATCAAAAACCAGGAATCGCGCTCGCAGTTGCAGAACAAGGAAAACGCCATGCGGCTGCTGCGCTCCCAGTTGTACGAAGCCGAAATGCGGAAACGCTCGGAGGCCGTCGCCGAAATCGAGGCCGGCAAGAAAAAAATCGAATGGGGTTCCCAGATTCGCAGCTACGTACTCGACGACCGCCGCGTGAAAGACCACCGGACCAACTACCAGACCTCCAACACCGATGCCGTCCTGAACGGAGAAATCGACGACTTCATCAAAGCCTACCTGCTGGACAACGACTGAGACCGCTGATAAGGTGGATCGGGTGATTGAATGACCACTTGCTGGACCGTG
>JACMKY010000519.1 GCA_014379925.1 Cytophagales bacterium
ACCACGACGTAGACGACCGCCCCGAAACCCTGCCGCTCACCAAGTACAAGGAAGTATTCGGATTGCTGCGGCAGTTTATTGAGTGATGGAGTGATTACAAATTCAAAGTTGATTACTCGGTAGCCCCTGAGAAACACGCTTTCGAAACAGACAGAATACAAATTCCCTGTTCAATAGGCCGAGATTTACACTCCCGACCAGCGATTATTTTAGCTGCTTGTTTCCCCACGCACTACTTCCAGAGGCTTCAACTTCGCTCAGTCGGACTTTGTTCAAACGGACTTATTTATGTCCGGCTGAGCGGAGTCGAAGCCTTTCGCTAGCTAATCACCCAACTACTTTATGCGCCAAGTCCTCCTCCGTCCCGACGTGCAGCGGTTTATCCGGGAGCACCTGGACGACGACGTGAGCCGATTGGTGCTGCGGGCGGATCAGTACCCCGGTCTGCCCGTGGTGGAGATTGCCCGGCAAATTGGGGCGCGGCAGAAGGCAAAAACCAAACTGCCCCTCTGGTACGCCAACGAACGGGTGATCTTTCCACCCGTGCTTTCCCTGGAACAGAGCTCTTCGCAACTAACCGCGACCTACAAGGCCCGGCTGGCCGAGGGCGATACGCTGGTGGACCTGACGGGCGGGATGGGCGTGGACGCGTTTTTTCTGGCCCGGCATTTTCGGCAGGTCATTCACGTGGAGCGCGACGCCGAGCTATCGGCCCTGGCCGCGCACAATTTCCGGGAGTTGGGTGCCGACAACATCACCTGCATCCACGGGGAAGCTGAAACGTACCTGGCCCGGATGCCGGGCAAAGTAGACTGGATTTACCTGGACCCGGCTCGCCGGATGGAAAGCCGAAGTACATCCAACGGCCGGGTTTTTCGCCTGGAAGATTGCGAGCCGGACGTGCTCGGTTTGCTGCCGGGGCTGCAAGAGAAAGCCGAACGGGTGCTGCTGAAAACCTCACCGATGCTGGACATCGACCTGGCTCTGCACCAACTGAATGCCCGGGCGGCGACGGTACTGGCCGTGGAAAACGAGTGCAAGGAAGTGCTGTACCTGCTGCCCAACCAGCCCGACCGGGAAGCCACGCTGACCGCCGTCGACTGGTCGACGACCTCCGGAGGGGAACCCTTCGTGTTTACCCGCCGCGAGGAAAAAGACGCCCAGGTCACCTTTTCCGAGCCGCTGGCCTTTCTCTACGAGCCAAACGCGGCGCTGCTCAAGGCCGGTGCCTTTCGGTTGGTGGCGACCCGCTACGGCTTGCACAAACTGCATCCGCACACCCACCTCTACACGTCCGAGGCGCGGCGGGCGGATTTTCCGGGACGCACGTTTGCCATTCAAACCGTGAGTAAGCTGAACAAAAAAGCACTGTTGGCCCACTTGCCCGCCGGAAAGGCGCACGTGGCCGTGCGGAACTTCCCGCTTTCCGTGGCCGACATCCGTCGTCAGACGGGCATCCGCGAAGGCGGCGACGTGTACTTGTTTGCCGTCACCGACCACCGCGACCGAAAAGTGGTGCTGGTGGGAAGGAAGGTACAGTAGGCAGTAGGCAATGGGCAGTTGGCAACTGCCAACTGCCTTCACTTCATCACTTCCTGCAGAACGGCCACGGACTTGATCTCCCCGAAGTTTTCCACGTGCAGCCGGTAGAAGGCCACGATGTAATCCAGCGCGTTGCGCCGCAGCCAGTGCGACACTTTGATCCGGTCGCCGTAGCGGCTCCGGATCAGCTGGTCGAGCAGTTGGGTCTCCTCCGGCTGGGGACGGGCCACCAGTTCGAGCTGCCCGAATATTTCCTCCGCCGACTCGGGCTCGAAACCCAGGTAGCGGGAAAGCTTGAGCAGGAATTGCAGGTGGAAATTTTCGAAATCAGCCTCCAGTTGATCAAAAAAAAGGATGGAATCGAAAAGGAAAGGGAAAAGAACGGGGTTACCGGCTTCCTCCTTCAGCGCTTTGCCCAGCACTTCGGTCAGGAACATCGCCATGCTGGCTTTGTAGAAGTCGTAGGGCAGGCTGCTGAACGGGGTGTGGCAACGGACTTCCGACAGCCGCGTCAGGCCACCGTCGGGGCGGTGGTAGACGACCAGGTCGAGCAGCGTCAGCGATTGAAAAAGGGCAATCTTGTTGCGGGCTTTGGGACTGCGCACGCTGTTCTCGATGTAACTCTGCAAGCCGAACTCCTCGGTGTATATCTTCACGATCACCGACGTTTCGCGGTAGCGAAGGTAGTTGATCACGATACCCCGGGTTTTTTGCAGCATGATTGAAGAACGGAAAACCCTTTAAAAATCCGCCGGGGGTTTGAAACCCTGGACGGAGGCAGCTACGCTATTGCTTCACCAGCACGCCCGTGGCTTCAAAGGCCAGTGAGCGCTCCGGCTCGGTAATCTTGGCAACTTCCGCCGGACTGGCACCGGCATCCTGGGCGTAGTGGCGCAGTTCTTCCACGGGCACGGTCTTGACGGAGGCAACCCCTTCCATCACCACCTTTTTGCCGCTGATGTCCTTGGGAACGAAAAAACCGTAGTCCTTGAAAGTAACGCGCATGGTTTTGCCGTCGGGCAACTTCACTTTCGTCCAGCAGCCTTTCACCTGGCAAACCGATTCCACTTCGCCCACCACTTTCGCCGGCATCGTCTCCTTACCGGCCATTCGGGTAACCAGTTCGCCGGTCGAGATGGCTCCCCCGTCCGTGATTTTCTCACCGAAGTGACCCGGCTTGTTTTTTGCCGTCTTCGGGGCCGACGAACGATTCTGGGCCACACTCCAGTTGGCCAGGCAAGTAAAGCCGACCACGAGGGTCAGCACGGCAGCGATTTTTTTCATTGGGTTGAGTGAATGGTTGGTGATCCAAAAATACGAATAATGCGTCTGAACTGTGATTGATTTGATTGAAATGATGAAGTTGATGTGGGTCGTAAATGAGCA
>JACMKY010000520.1 GCA_014379925.1 Cytophagales bacterium
AGAACAGTCAAAGGCACTGGCTGATCACTTGAGCGAAGAGGAAATGAAAAACATGACCGATGCGCAGAAGACGGCGTACGTGCAACAGCGGATGAATCAAACCTACGGCGACCACCGGCCCGGGCACCTGCCCTCTAACGCCCAACTGGATTTTGCCAGGCAGATGCAGGACCCCGAATTTAAGCGGGCCTTTCAAAAAATGACGCCGGAAGCGCAGGCGGCCTACGTGCTGAAACTGCAGCCGGCCAGCCAACCGACGCCTGCTTCCACCGGCAAACCGAATGTTCAGAACGACCCGCGAATGCAGGCAGCCACGGCCGAAATAACGGCGAAAATGATGAATGACCCGAAATTCCGGGCGGAGTTTTCCAAAAAGTCGGAAGCCGAACGGGAGGCCTACTTCCGGCAGGTGGCCAGGCAGCACGGTATAACGGATGCCGAAATGAACGGCCAAGGACCCAGCACCGCCGCGGCAGACCAGAAAAATGCCGACCGGGACCGGCTGGTGAATACCGTCGACAAGGGCGCGGAAATGAGCAGCACCGCGGTGAATCCCTTTGTGGAAGGCAAGGCACCCCGGCCTACTTACGCCGACAGCGTGGACTTTCGACACCGCCGCGTCGGTGAGTGGCAGGAAACGGAGATCAAAAAGCTGCCCATCGTGGAAAGAAACGAAGCCGGCAGCTTTCCGGACCCCGCCAAAGTACGGGAAATCGAGCGGCAGGCCACGGCGCAGCACCTGAAACTGGTGGCGGCGGATTTAAAGTATTACGCCGCCGATTGGCAGCAAAAGAAACGGGAATTAAAGCAACTGGTGGCACCCTTCAACGAAGCGCTGGCCAAAGCCCGCTTCGGGGAAGGTTTTACCGAAGGAGCCGAAGGGGAATTCGTCAAAGCGCTGGCGGGCTATCAATCCACGATGTTCCAGCACGTGGCATCGCTGAACAACCGCTCCCAAAACGCCCACGAATACGCCGCCCGTTGGTACGTGAACAAATTGACCCTCGAAAAGGAACACGCGGCATCCAGCCAGCGTAACCCGTCCGATGCTTCGGCACCCACCCGGAAGAACGGCCTGAAATCAGTCATTGACCGGGCGAAGAAACTTTGAAGAATTGGTGGGTACGCGGCGGCGGCGACCCAAAGACGCCATCGGGCGGCACTCCGCTGGGCGGCATTCCGCTCCCCGCAACGGTGGGCGGCACTCCGCCTTTTAGAAGAGATGGCATTTTTGCCTGGCTTGCGCAGGTGGTGAAATGAGCCGCCGCGAAAAGGAGGCGCATTCAACCGTTTTTCTCCATTGGGGCAAAAGCGGCAAACCCCTTTGTTTCGGCTAAAGGGGCTTTTTTCTGACTGATCTACTCCCCGCAATCCAGCCGAAAAACCCACTTTGGCAGCAGGCCGGCCACCTCACCGGAAAGCCCCTCTCCGCACCCGTTTCCGGGGTTTATTGCTCCGCAATTGCGGCTGTAGAATGATTGAAGCGGCGGGGTTATTTAGGGTAAAACTTACAACCTCGCGCGCCTTGTCGGAACACCAATTGGCTATTGATCAAAAAAATAGCTTAACGATTCGGTTATTTTTTTGTCTATATTAGTGACAAAAATGCAGAGTCAACCCGTAAATTTTTATTTTGTTGGGTAATTGGCCCCGTCAGCCAGTAGTCGCCGCAATTTTTTTGCGAAAACCTGCCTGCCACAACGGGCAAGTTCGGTTACCCTAACCCTTCAATCCACGCCGGACTATGCAACATACCCTCGTACCAGGCTATCCATTGAGTCGGGAGGAGGAGCGGGTGATCTTCCGGTCCATCCACCGGCGGGCCGACCGCTTCTCCGACTACTTTCTGGTTGGCTACTTCCTTTTCGGACTTTTTCTGGCTTCCTTCCACGCTACCTGGTTGATGGCGCTCGGGGCGGGTGGCGGCTATCTGCTGGCCGTGTACGCGGTTCGTTACCAGTGGCCTTCGCATACCCGCTACCAATACCTGCTGAGCGCCGTCTACGCGCTGTTTACGGCGCAATTTATTTATCAGATGCCCGGCCTGTTTGAAATGCACTTCTTCGCCTTCATCGGGGCGGTGGCCCTCATTCCCTACCAGAACTGGCGGCTGATGCTTCCCCTCTCGCTGGTGGTATTCCTCCGTGATTCCGTCTTCGCCTACCTCCAGCATACCGGCGAGATTGATTTCACCCAACCCGGTCCCGCAGTGCTGCAAGCCTTTTTTTTTCGCGTCGGTCTGACCGGAATCATCATTTTCACGAGTGGGTTGTGGGCCTTCGATTTGCGGAAAAAGACCTTGGTTAACGGCATCAACACGGTCCGGCTGGAGAAACAACTCATCAGTGTGGAACACAACCGGGCATTTGCCGAAGAGATCAGCCGGGGAAACCTGCGCACCGCTTACCCGGCCGGTGAAACGGATGAACTCGGCCAGGCGCTGGTAGCCATGCAGCAAAACCTGCTGAAGGCCGCCGAAAGGGAGCAGCAGGAAAAGTTCTTCAACGTCGGACTGACCGCCGTCGGGGAAATCCTGCGCGACAACGGCGACAACCTGGCAGATCTGTCCGAGCGGGTGATTGCCAAAGTGGTCAACTACCTGGGCGCCAATCAGGGAGCTATTTTCGTGTTGCAGGGAGAAGCCAACCGCGACCCGCACCTGGAACTAATGGCTTGCTACGCATTTGACCGGAAAAAGCACCTGAGCAAACGGATCGAGGTGGGTGAGGGGCTCGTGGGCCAGGCCTTTCGGGAAGGCGACCCCCTCCACCTGACCAATATTCCCGCCGATTACGTGGCCATTACTTCGGGCCTGGGTAGGGCCAACCCGGCAAGTATCCTGCTGGTGCCGCTGAAAGTGAACGATCAGCCGGTGGGCGTGATTGAACTGGCTTCGTTTGGCTCCTTTCTCCCCCATCAAATCACCTTCCTGGAAAAATTGGGCGAAAGCATTGCGGCCACCATTTCGGGCGCTCGGGTAAGCGGCCGCACCCGCCTCCTGCTCGAAGAATCGCAGGCGATGACCGAGGCCCTGCGTTCGCAGGAAGAGGAAATACGGCAGAACCTGGAAGAACTGGCGGCTACCCAGGAGGAGATGGCCCGGACCACGGCCGAGATGCAGGGCCAACTGTCGGCCATCGACGCTTCGATGTGTACGGCGGAGTTTGATTTAACGGGTAACGTATTGAAAGTCAATCGCAAATTTGTCGATCTGCTGGAATACACCGAGGAAGAGGTGCGGGGCAGGCACCACCGCACGTTTCTCCGCGAGCAGGAACGGCAGTCGGAAGCCTACCGGCATTTCTGGGACGACCTGGCGGCCGGCGTGCAGCAGCCGGGTGATTTTGTCTGCCTGACGAAGTCGGGTCGGCCAGTGTGGCTGCGGGCCGTCTACTCCCCCATGTTCGATCACTACGGCAAGGCGCACAAAGTTCTGAAGATCGCCTCCGACATCACCCAGCAGAAAGCCCTGGACGACGAACTGAAGGTGCGGGTAGAGCAGATGCAAGTGCAGGAAAAAGCCCTGCACCAGAGCGTGGACGCCCTGACGGTCACTCAGCAGGAACTGTTGCGCCGGCAGGATGAACTCCGGTTGAAAGACCAGGAAATGCAGGAGTTGATGGTTGAAATGCGGGTAAACGAAGAAGACATGCAGCGCAGCGAGGAACGGATTCGGAAACTGATGCTCGAATCACAGATTCAGATGAAAGAAAAAAACCGGCACGTGCAGGAACTGGAAGCCGAACTGGAGCGGCTGAAGCGATCTTCCTGACGCGCCCCGGACTGCTTTCGCAGGGGAGACGAGACCAACGAGGCCTGGCCGCCTGATCCACCACGCGAAGGCCGTTCACCACTGCATCCCGAGAAAACCACTCAATCCATTCATTTTATTCACCCCAATCCACTTTACCATGATCGATTTAATCGAAAGCCAGGAAATCAAGGAGGCGCTGGCGGCCCGGCCCCAGGACGCGCTTTCCATCATCGAAGACACCGACATCGGCATCTGCATCACCAACGACCAGGGCAATTTCGTGGCCGTCAACGACGCTTACTGCCGGGTGTACGGCTATGACCGCAGCGAGTTGGTCGGCCACGCGTTCACCATCGTGGTGCCCGAAGCCAACCAGGAAACGATGAATACTTTGCACCGGAAATTCATGCGGGACAAACGGGAAATCTCCCGGGAATGGGAAGTACGGCGCAAGACCGGCGAACTCATCAGCATTTCGGTAGACACGGCTTTCAATGACCAGGTGTTCGGTGGTCCCCACAAAATCACCTTCGTCCACCAGGAGTGAAGCGGTTGGGGTTAACCCCTTGGCCTGGCAAACCGACCTTCCTCCCTTTCGTTTTCTTTCGGGGGAACGGAAGGGTTTTTTACGCTGTTTCAGGTACTTCTTTTTGAACGCCGACGGGTTTTCGCCGGCCACCCGCCTGAAGGTTCGGTTAAAATAAGGCAGGCTTTCAAAACCCGCTCGGGTAACCGTCTGGTCGAGCAGCAGCCGTTTCTTGGCCTGGTTGATGCGGTACTGATTCAAGAATGCGGCAAGCCGGACAGTCGATTCAGTTTTTCCCCCGCAATTCGTTTGGTTTCCCCAAAAAAAGAAATTCCTTCGCCCTTTCGAAGAAGGCCGCGACGTCGGAAAATTCAGGAATGCGAAGACAGTCATTCCCCGGCAAGTCCTCCTTCAACGGCACCATTGCCGCCCGGTAGTCCTCCTGGACGCCGTAGTCAACACTCAGGTGCGGCACGGAGGACCGATGAAAACCAAGTCACTTTCCTCGTACTGGGAGTGATCGCCGACGCAACGGGTACCACTGACCGTTTCGTTGCGGTGGAATCAACCGGGAGAAAATCCGTGTTTCCAGCCGGCATTCCTCCCGGCAGCATTAATCCTTGAAAACCTCCCACGGCGGGGTTCCGTTTAAATGCCTACCACTAAACCCGCAAAACCCATGGCCATCACCAACCAGGAAGTTGTCGACATTCTACAGGAACTGACCGAGTTCGTCAACGACGGCAAAGAAGGCTACGAAAAAGCCGCCAAGGAAACCAAGGACGCCCAGAACGAGGCCTATTACCGGAGCATCAGCCTGCAACGGACCAACTTCGCCCAGGAGTTAAACCAACTGATCCGCACCTACGGGGGCGAGGCGGAAACCGACACCACGCTGAAGGGCAAGGTGTATCGCCAGTGGATGGACCTGAAGGCTACCTTCACCGGACGCGATGAGGGAGCCATCCTCGATTCCAACATCTACGGCGAGGAATGGGCGCAGAAAGCCTACAACGACGCCCTCGAAAACACCAACCTGCCCCCGGATGTGCGGCAGGTGGTAGAAGCGCAACGGAAGACTTCGCAGGAAGTGTACGCCCAACTCAACCAGATGAAGGGCAGTTCCCAGGGCAAAACCGTATAGGTGGCCGTGTCCCGCCGGGCGGTCCGGTAAAGCTTCCTTCACCGGAAGCTTTATTTTTTTGATCAAGCGATTTTCCGTATTCACCCCGGGGGAGACGGAAACCGGCCGCCTTGGCGATCCGGCCGAAACGAAAGTAGCCTTGTGCATTCAACGAACGCTCGTTTGCTTTGAACCCACCCCTGGTTTCGGTCATCTGCCTCGGTTACAACCAGGCCCGGTTTCTGACCGAAGCCTTGCAATCGGTGCGCGCGCAAACCTACTCCAACCTGGAGTTGATCGTGGTGGACGACGCCAGCACCGACCACAGCGCAGTGCTCATTGAAGCCTTCGTGAACCGACATCCCGCCACGCGGTTCGTGAAGATCCCCGTCAACGCGGGCCAGTGCCGGGCTTTCAACCGGGGCCTGGCCCTGGCCACCGGCGAGTTCGTGATCGACCTGGCCGCCGACGACGTGCTGCTTCCCGACCGGGTGAGCCGCCAGGTGGCGGCCTTCGAGTCGCTGGGTGAACGCTACGGCGTGGTGTACACCAACGCCCGCCGCATCGACGAGGAATCGGGCGACCTGGGACTTTTCTACCCGACCGCGGCGGCCCGGGCCCGCCTGCCCACCGGCGACGTGTACCGCGCCGTGCTGGAGAAGTTCTTCCTCTGCGCACCCACGATGATGATCCGGAAACGGGTGCTGGACCAACTGGGCGGCTACGACGAGACCCTGGCCTACGAAGATTTCGACTTCTGGGTACGGTCGTCGCGGCACTTCCGCTACCACTACCTCGACGAAGTGCTGACCGCCCGGCGGGAAGTGCGCAACTCCCACAGCCGGCGGTTCTACGCCCACAAGGAGCTTTCTACCCTGAAGGTGTGCGAAAAAGCGTTTCGGCTCAACCGCGACCCGGCCGAACACCGGGCCTTGGCCCGGTGCGTGCGTTACCACCTCCGCCAAGCCTTCCTGACCGAGAACTTCGCGCTGGTAGATCCCTACGCCGCGTTGCTGGCGAAGCTGGCACCGCCCGATTGGGCGACCCGGCTGGTGGTGGCGGCGGCCCGGCGGCGGGTGAAAGTGGCCCGTTACTATCAACGCTACCTTCGCCACCGGTACGGCCTGGAGATCCGCCTGGAACCCGGAACGTAGCGCATTATCTTACCCCCGCCCGGCAACCGGGCTTTGCCGAACCCAGTGCAATCTTTGTTACCTTTGCGGCCATGAAGGTAGGCATATTTTTCGGAGGCCAGTCCCGCGAGCGGGAGATCTCCTTTGCGGGAGGGCGCACGGTATACGACAACCTGGACAAGAGTCTCTTCGAGGCCGTCCCCGTGTTCGTCGACAGTCTGGGCAATTTCATCCTGCTCAAGTGGGAGTTCATCTACAAGGGCACCATCCGCGACTTTTATCCCCCCGCCGGCAGCCTCCCTCCCACCCCCCACGGCTTCCAGGTCTACGTTGAATCGCTGGGCGAGCTGCCCGCCGAAGAAATGGAAGCCCTCATCCGCAAGGTGGGTGAGCGCATCCAACCCCACCAGTTCGGCGGTCTCTTCGATTTTGCGTTCCTGGCCCTGCACGGACCCTACGGCGAAGACGGCAACATCCAGGGCCTGCTCGAGTGGTACAACCTGCCCTACTCCGGGTCGGGTATTCTGCCTTCGGCCATTGGCACCAACAAAATCGTTCAGGATGGCTTGCTCCGAAACGCGGGGTTCAACCGACCCAAGAGCCACGTCATCACCCGCGCCGAATGGCTCAATACCCCATACCGCGGCGACTTGCTGGAAAAACTTACGGCCTCCCTGGGCTTGCCCTTCGTGATCAAGTCCCCCAACCAGGGCTCTTCCATCGGCGTGACGCTGCTGACCGAAAAAGACAACCGGCGCTTCACCGAGGCGGTCAACCGGAGCTTCTTCACCGTGGACATCCACCGGAAAGCCTGGCGGGAGAATTCCGAGGAACAGAAAGTCAAATTCATTGCTTCCCTCACCGACATTCGCGAAGGCATCGGGTTACCGGTGTACGTGGGCCGCGGGGACGCGGGTTCGGCTTCCCTCGAACCGGCCAACGGGCCACGAGCAACCGCCAACGATCAACTCATTCACCACCCGGAAGCGTTGTTGCGCTACCTCGACGAGCAGTCGTACGAGATCCTCGCGCTGACGAGCGCCAACAGCGAAGAAGCGGTGCTGATGGAGGGCTTCATCGACGGCAAGGAGTTTTCGTGCATCGTCATTCAGGACGAGAACGGCAAACCGCTGGCCTTGCCCCCGACCGAGATCCGCAAAGGGGGGGAGGTGTTCAGCTACCGCTCCAAGTACCTGCCCGGCATGAGCCGCAAGATCACGCCCATCCAGGTGCCCGACGAATGGCTGGCCACCATCCGGCGCGAATGCGAGCGGTTGTTTACGGCCCTGCACTGCAACGTCTACGCCCGCATCGACGGCTTCGTGCGCGCCAACGGAGAAGTGTTTCTCAACGACCCCAACACCACGTCGGGCATGCTGCCTTCGTCCTTCTTCTTCCACCAGTCGGCGGAAATCGGGCTGAATCCTTCGCAGTTCCTGACCTACATCATCCGCACCTCGCTGGCCGAGCGCATCCGGGCGGGCAAACGGAACCACTTCCTGGGCGGACAACTGGCGGCGCTGGACCGGCGGATTGCCGGAATGCACGAAGCGCAGTCAAAGAAGGTCCGCGTGGGCGTAATCATGGGCGGTTTCTCCACCGAAAGGCACATCTCAGTGGAAAGCGGCCGCAACATTTACGAGAAACTCAGTTCTTCGGCCAAGTACGAACCCGTCCCCGTCTTCCTCACCGGCAACGAAGACCGGCACGAACTGTACGTCATTCCGGTCAACGTCATGCTCAAGGACAACGCCGACGACATCCGGGAGAAGATCGTTCAGGCGCTTTCCGAGGGGGCCGGCAAGCACCCGGTGCTGCAACAGATCACGCGGGAGGCGGCCGGCATCACCCGCACCTACGCCCGCAACGCGGTGTTTGAACCCGTGGCGGTGAACTACGCGCAACTGGCCGAACGGGTGGACGAAGTGTTCATCGCCCTGCACGGACGCCCTGGCGAAGACGGCGCGGTGCAGGTGCAACTGGAACGCTACGGCATTCCCTACAACGGCTCGGGGGTGGAAAGCTCCCGGATCACCATCAACAAGTACGAAACCAACCGTCTCCTGCGCGGGCACGGCATCCGCGTGGCCGAGCACCAGCTCATCGAGCGCAACTACTGGGAGCGGGACCCCGAAGCGGCCATTGCCCAGATCGAACGCGATTTCGGGTATCCCATCATCGCCAAGCCCGCCGACGACGGGTGCAGTTCGGCGGTGAAGAAGATCAAGGGCCGGGAGGAGTTGCGGGCGTTCGGCAACCTGATGTTCCGACCCACGCCCGACTTCTTCGTCGACAATCCGGTGGAAACCCGGACGCTGAAGCTGCGCGTCAACGAGGAGTTTCCGCAGAAAGACTACTTCCTGATCGAGGAATTGATTTCCCGGCGGGATGCGGGGCATTTCCTGGAAGTGACCGGTGGCCTGCTCACCCACCGGGCCGGGGACGGCAGCATCACCTACGAAATTTTCGAGCCGTCGGAAACGCTGGCCACTGGGGAAGTGCTGTCGCTGGAAGAGAAATTCCTGGCCGGCGAGGGACAGAACATCACGCCGGCGCGCTTCTCCCGCCTTCCCGAGGAACAGCAGCGCATCTCCGCCCAGGTGCGGGCCGAGCTGGAGAAAGTGGCGCGCCTGCTCAACATCGAGGGCTACGCCCGCATCGACGCCTTCGTCCGCATCTTCGACGATGGCCGGGTGGAAACCATCATCATCGAAGTGAATTCCCTGCCGGGCATGACGCCCGCCACCTGCATCTTTCACCAGACCGCCCTCAACGGCTACAAGCCCTACCACTTCATCGACGCCATCCTCGAATACGGCCGGACCAAGCAGGAAGTGGGGAGTTGAAACCTCACTTCCGCCCTTGAATTCCGGTAGCCCCGTACCGGGTGGATTCCGGTCGGCGCTTTTGACGACCAGTGCTTGGGTACCGAGCTGCCTAAATCGTTGCTTGCCGCCGGACTAACGGGTTGGCACCCCCGCATCGATTGGTACAAAAGCCCGATTTACTAAACCCGGTTTTAATCCGACTCCGTTTGCCGGGCGTCTCCGTTCGCCGGCGTTAAGCGGAAAGTCTTCCGCCAAGTGCTCCGCTATTCATTATCGGCCATCATCCCCGCTTACCCCAAGGCGCTGATCACCAAAGCAGCGTTTCCAATTTTAAACTCCGCGTGTTCCAACTGTTCTGAAATTAAGGGGTATACGGTGGCCATTCGCCGCCGCGCACCGCGATTCCGGGGTTGGACGTGCCGATCTTCCGGGCTTGCTGCGTTACCAACCCACTTTCTGGTGCGAAACTTGTTCGGAAGTATTTCCGTACTTTAACATTAATACATTGATTTTTACCTATTTGAAGCAACGCTAAATTATTTTCATCGATCTATCTTTTCACTCTCCCGTCACGATGAATCATCCTTGTTTACCAGCTCTGCTAAACGCCCGTTGGAAGTGGGCAACGGCCTTGACCGCCTTGCTGCTGCTACCCTCCCTCCTTCTGTTCGCCCAGTTGCCGGCCGGATTCATCAACGGTAAAGTCCAGGATGGCTACACCGCCCCCCTGGGCGTGGTCTTCTCCGCCGACAGCCGCCAGATGTTCGTCTGGGAAAAGGGGGGCAAAGTCTGGGTCTCCAACTGGAACGGCACCACCTACCTCCGCCAGGCCACCCCCCTGCTCGACCTGGGTGAAGAGGTGGGCGATTGGCGCGACTTCGGCCTGCTGAGCTTCTGCCTCGACCCCAACTTCGCCGCCAACGGCTTGCTCTACCTCTTCTACGCCGTCGACCGCCACCACCTGCTCCACCACGGCACACCCGCCTACAACCCAGCCACCAACGAGTACTTCAACGCCAGCATCAGCCGGGTGACGCGCTACCAGGTCCGGGCCAACGCCGGCACACTGGCCGCCGATCCGGCCAGCCGGAAGGTGCTGCTGGGCGAAAGCAGGGCCACCGGCGTGCCCCTGCTCCACGAATCCCACGCCGGTGGCACCCTGCTGTTCGGCCGCGACGGCACCCTGCTGGTGTCCACCGGCGACAACGCCAGTTACGGCAACGTCGACGTGGGCAACGCCGCCGACACCTACCACCAAACCGCCCTCAACGACGGCATCCTGCGGGCAGCGGAAAACGTGGGGGCCCTCCGCGCCCAAATGCTCAACTCGCTGTGCGGCAAAATCCTCCGCCTCGATCCCAACAGCGGCGACGGGGTAGCCAGCAACCCCTTCTACAACGCCGCCCAGCCGCGGGCCGCCCAATCGCGGGTGTGGGCATTGGGTTTCCGCAATCCCTTCCGGATGACGCTCCAGCCCAACACCGGACTGCTAACTGCTTCGAGCGGGGATCCGGGCACGCTGCTGGTGGGCGACGTGGGCTGGAACACCTGGGAGGATTTGCACGTGGTCCAGCAGGCGGGGCTGAACGGCGGCTGGCCGCTCTACGAAGGCCTGGAGGCAAGTGCCTACTACGGCACCAACGTGCGCAACCCCGAGGAGGCCGGCCAACCCACCTTCGAGAGCCTCTGCCAGCCGCCCACCTCGGCCACCGAAGACCCCAACCCGGCCAATCGCCGCTTGCGGCACGCCCGCCCGGCCCTGGATTGGAAGCACTGGGAGAACCTCACCCGCGTTCCTTCTTTCAACGGAGCCACCTCCACCACACTGGACCTGGGAACGGCCGGTGCGCCGGCGGGGACCTCCTTTACCGGCAATTCTTCGGTGGGGGGGGCCTTTTACGACGGCACCCGGTTCCCGGTCGAATACCAACAAACCTATTTCTTCGCCGATTACGCGGCCAACTGGATTAAGAATGCGGTGTTGCGCTACGAAGGCGGTCGCTGGGTGCAGGAAGTGCGGGACTTCGCCCCCGTTGGCTTTGCCCGCGGCATCGTCGACCTGGAATACAACCCCTTGGTGGGTTCGCTGTTCTACGTCAACATCAACGCCGGGGAGGTGATGCAGCTCAGTTACGGAACCAACCAGCCTCCCCTGGCCAAGGCCACCTCGGATATCACCAGCGGAGCTTCCCCTTTGCGCGTACAATTCGGCAGCGCCGGCTCGCTGGATCCGGAAGGGGGTGCCCTCACCTACGCGTGGAATTTCGGCGACGGCACCACCTCCACCGAAGCCAATCCGGTGCACACCTTTTCGGCGGCGGGCACGAGCGGTTTCACCGTCACCCAGACCGTGACGGACAACGGCAATCTAGCCGACTCGCGGACCCTGGTCATCTCGGTCAACAACACGGCCCCCACCGTGCGCATCACCACCCCGGCCGACGGCACGTTGTATCCCCTCAACCGCGAAAGCGATTACTTGCTGCAAGCGAGCGTGACCGATC
>JACMKY010000521.1 GCA_014379925.1 Cytophagales bacterium
ACGTCAATGCACTTTCATTCCCCCTCTCCCGCCAACGCTTCCATCGCTCCCGCTTCGTCGGATTCGCCCTCGAAGAGCGTGTTGACTTCGTAGGCCTCCAGGCCCCGGTCGCGCAGGTAGCGGGCAAAAGCCGCCTGGTAGCCGTGGGTGACGTACACGCGGCTGGCACCCGTGGCGGCGACGGCGGCGTTGAGGCCCGGCCAGTCGGCGTGGTCGGACACCACGAAGCCGCGGTCGACGGCCTTGCGCCGCTTGGCTCCCCGCAGGTTCATCCAGCCGGAGGCCGCCCCGGTGGCGTGGGCTCCGAACTTGCGGAGCCAGGTAGTTCCCGCCGCCGAGGGAGGGGCCAGAATCAGGCTTCCCGGATACCGGCGCTTGGCGATTTCGGCCGTCACTTTCGGGGCGTCGGGCAGGGAGAGGCCGTGTTCGATCAGGGCCTGGTGGACGTTCCAGATGGCCCCGTGCAGGAAAACCTCGCCAATGCCGGCGTCCAGGTGCCGGAGGATGCGCTGGGCTTTTCCCAGCGAATATCCGAACAACACCGAGGCTTTTCCCTGATCGCGGTTCTCGCGCCACCACCCGTTGATTTCCTCCATCAACACGCTCGGGGGCTTCCACTGGTAGATGGGCAGGCCGAAGGTGGATTCGGTGACGAAGCTGTGGCACGGCACCGGCTCGAAGGGGGCGCTCACGCCATCATCTTCCAGCTTGTAGTCGCCCGAGGCCACCCACACCTCGCCCCGGTGCTCGACCCGAACCTGGGCCGAGCCGTAGATGTGCCCGGCGGGATGCAGCGATACCTTAACGCCGTTCATGCGCACTTCTTCGCCGTAGTCCACCGTCCGCAGTTGGATGTCGGCACCCAGGCGGAGCCGCAGCACGGGCTCGGAATCGCGGTGGGCCAGGTAGTGGCGGCTGCCGCGGCGGGCGTGGTCGGCGTGGGCGTGGGTCAGAACTGCGTAGTCTACTGATTGCCAGGGGTCGATGTAGAAGCCTCCCGGCGGGCAATGAATGCCCCGGTCGGTGAATTCGAGAAGGTTCATGGATGGGCTTAACGGGAAAGAACGCCGGCGGGTTGGGAGTTGGGAAAGCGGGAATGCACCGGGCAATTCCACCGATTTTTTCATACTTTGGCCCCGGTTATCTCCTCAAAATTCAAAAGCAGACTCCGCATGAAATCCGGGTGGATTGTTTTCGCCGCGTTGGTGGCTTCTCAAAACCAGTCTCCCCGGCCGTTGGGCGAATGGAGCCGGAGCCGCTTGGCTTTTCAAAATCTGAACATCGATGAATCGGGGAATCCGGGCGGGTACGCGCCGCGCCGCTCGTTGTCCAATCCGTTCTTCGTGTTCAACAACGGCGTGAAGGATGAGCACTACGATACACCCGAAGAACAAGTGAGGCTGGCCAAGGAAGCGGGATTTAAAGATATGGAAAAGAACGGGCTCGATCAGCTTCCCGAAACCCTCCGGGCGCTCGACGCCAACGGGCTGAAGCTCCGCGCGATGTACGTCAACGTCGACCTGGATAACCCGCAACAACCGTACGACCCCCGACTCCGGTCCGCCTTCGAAGCCATCCGGGGCCGGGGTACGATGCCCTGGTTTTACCTGACCAGCAAAAAATACCCGCCTTCTTCGGCCGAGAACGACTCAGTGGCCGTGTCCATCCTGCGGAAGATCGCCGCCCTGGCCGACCAGTACGGCGTACGGATCATGGTGTATCCGCACCTCAACTACTGGCTGGAAAGCGTGCAGGATGGCCTGCGGGTCGTCGAAAAAGTGGACCGTCCCAACGTGGGCATGACTTTTAACCTCTGCCACTTCCTGGCCCACCGGGCGCGGCGCGGGCAACCGGAAAGCCTGGCGAGCCTGATCCGCCGGAGTACGCCCCGCGTATTTGCCATCAGCCTCAACGGGGCGGACTCCACGGCCCAGGACCCCAACGACCCGTGGGCGTCGTTCATCAAACCCCTGGGCGAAGGCAACTTCGACACCTACCAGTACCTGAAGGCTTTCCTCGACGCCGGGTTCCGCGGACCCGTCGGCTTGCAGTGCTACGCCATCCGGGAAGAAAAGCCGACGCACCTGCGGCAGTCCATCCGGGCCTGGCAAGCTTTTCAAACCCGATACCGGACGGAGAAAACGAAAGGCCCCGCCGCCCCGCGGTGACGGACCGGGGAAGCCGGTTTTTTGGCCGGTGAGAAAAGCTACTGCCGGATGGATCTTTTCAATGGGCTGTTTTATTCTTTGGATCCGGTTTAATCATCTTAATCACCTAAATCCCGGTTTAGGCTACCCGCGGCGAATCCCAGTCAACTCACTTGCCGGCCGGTTGGGCATTTCCCGCCCCGTTCAGGTAGTCCACAGTGAGGTGGCAGAGGGCTTTCACGCCCAGTTCCAGGCCACTGTCGTCGATGAAGAAGTCGGGAGTGTGGTGCGGGGCAGTTTCCCCCGACTGCTTACCCCGGGGTGCCCCGCCCAGGAAAAAGAAGAAGCCAGGCACTTTCTGCTGGAAGAAGGAGAAGTCTTCGGCCCCGGTAACGGCCTTTTGCAACACCACGTTCTCCCTGCCCGCCACCTCTTGTAGGGTGGCCAGCATGGCGTTGGTCAGGGCGGGATCGTTGAAGGTAACGGGGTAGCCGGTCTTGATGGTTACCTCGGCCTGAGCGCCGCCGCTCTCGGCAATCAGGGTGGCGGTGCGGCGGATCTTCGCGTGCATGGCCTTCTGCATGGTGGTGTCCAGGGCACGGATGGTGCCGATCATCTCCACCTCCTCGGGAATGATGTTGTTGCGAACCCCGCCGTGGATGGCTCCCACCGTGATCACGGCCGCTTCATTGGTAAGGGGCAGCTGGCGGCTCACGATGGTCTGCAAGCCGGTGATGATCTGGGCGGCCGTGACGATGGGGTCTACGCCCAGCCAGGGGTACGCCCCGTGCGACTGCCGGCCCTTCACCCGCACGGTGAATTCGTCGGAGCTGGCCATGGCACCGCCGGGCTTGTAGCGGATCTGGCCCACCCCGGTCTGCGCGTTGATGTGCAGTCCGAAGATGACGTCCACTTTCGGGTTTTCCAGCACACCCTCCTTCACCATCAGCCGGGCGCCGCCTTCCTCCCCGTTCGGGGCTCCTTCTTCGGCGGGCTGGAAAATGAACTTGACCGTCCCTTTCAATTCGCCCTTCATTGCCGTCAGGATTTCGGCCACGCCCATCAGGATGGCCACGTGCGTATCGTGGCCGCAGGCGTGCATTACCCCCACGTTCTGGTCGTTGTAAGTGGTTTTGGCCGTCGAGGCGAAGGCCAAAACCACCCGTTCGGTAACGGGCAGCGCGTCCATGTCGGCGCGCAGGGCCACCACCGGACCGGGCTTGCCTCCCTTCAGCAGGGCCACCACGCCCGTGTGGGCCACGCCGGTCTTGACGTCCAGGCCCAGCGATTTGAGGTGCGCGGCGATTTTTTCAGCCGTCTTGAATTCGCGGTTGCCCAGTTCAGGGTGCTGGTGGAAATCGCGCCGCCAGGCAACCACCTTCGGCTCGAGTTGGTCGGCCATCGCGTTGATCTTCGTTTTGGAAGGCGGTTGGGCCGCGGCCAGGAGCGGCAGCAAAAGGAACGCGAGGAGAAAGTGCTTCACGGGTGGAGTTTGATTAGGCTGGCCGGCAAGATAGGAATAAGTAGGTGAGTTTGTGAGTAGCGTTGATGCAATTGATGGATGAGCTTGTAAACGTTTAAAAGGAGTTTTTCGGGAGAATTTTAAACGTCGTTCATGACTACCTTGCTCCTGCTGGTTGGGCTTTTCGATTTCGGACTTTCTTCACTGCGGGAATGTCGGATACCTTTTGCTCGGTTGGTTGAAGCAAAGAAAAAATGTGATACATTCGTCACCGGTTCGGGGCTCTGCGTAGTCGCAGGAGCAGTCGGTTGCCGCCTTTCCATTCGGGCTGCGCTACCCCGCGCCGGAAGCCGCGAACTCTGGGAACATCATTGAGCACTGAGATGAATACGAAAACGACGAGAAGGGACTTTTTGGCCACGTCCGTGCTGGCGGCGGGCGGCTTGTCAGCCGGGTGGAATGCTTTTGGTTTGCATTCCGTCAGGGAACCGGTACCCGGTGCCGGCCCGGAAAAACGGGTAGCCACTTCCCGAGCCGGCGACGGAGCCGCGGGAAGGGTATGCGTCTTCTCCAAACACCTGCACTGGTTGGACTACCCGGGCCTGGCCGCCGCCGCCGCCGAAGTGGGCTTTGACGGGATCGACCTCACCGTCCGGCCCGGCGGGCACGTGTTGCCCGAACGGGTGGCGACGGACTTGCCGAAAGCCGTGGCCGCCGTGCGGAAAGCCGGCCTGCAGGTGTACATGCTCACCACGGCGATCACCGACGCCGACCAGCCGCACACCGAAGCGATCCTGAAAACGGCGGGCGGGCTCGGCATCGGCTACTACCGGACCGGGTGGCTCTCCTACCAGGCCGACCAGTCCATCCCCCAAAACCTGGAAACGTTCCGGGTCCGGCTGGGTAAGCTGGCCGAACTCAATCAGCGGCACGCCATCCACGGGGCGTACCAGAACCACGCGGGAACCGGGATGGGGGCGGCCCTGTGGGACCTGTGGACGGTTTTGAAAGACCTCGACCCCCGGTGGATGGGTTGCCAGTACGACGCCCGGCACGCCACCGTGGAGGGCGGCAATTCCTGGCCGCTGGGGTTGAACCTGCTGCAATCCCACATCCGAACCACCGACATCAAGGATTTCGTATGGGCCAAAAAAGACGGCAAGTGGCAGGAAGAGGACGTTCCCCTGGGAACCGGCATGGTTGACTTCCGGAAGTACTTCGGGTTGATCAAGCAATACGGGATCCAAGGCCCGGTGTCGCTGCACTACGAATACCCGTTGGGAGGAGCCGAACACGGCGACCGGGAAGTCACGATGAAAAGGGATGAGATCATAAGAATCATGAAGAATGACCTTACCACGTTGCGAACGTGGTTACGCGAAGCCGGCTTGGAGTAAGGGATGTATTTGGTTCGGTTCCGAACCCTTGGAAGGTTCATGCTACTGACAGCCGACAAGCACGTGGCTCGCAACAACCGACGATGCTTGGTTAACTAATTGGTCGGCAATTCTTTGCACGACTTACGTCGCGGAATGCCGCCCAGTTGCAATGCAACGACGCTACTTACGACTACTTACCTGATGACTGGTTCCTTGCCCTTTACGCGAAACAAACCCTCCTTTTGGTTGTTCGCCTTGCTGGCCACCGCGGCTTGCCAAACCGGGGAAAACCCGCACCGGAGTTGGCGGGTATACCGGGGCGGTCCCGAAAGCAATTGCTACTCGGCCATCGACCAGATCAACCGCGGCAACGTGGCGCAGCTCCGGGTGGCCTGGACCCACCGGACGCAAGACGAGGGCGTCGCCATCCAGTGCAATCCCATCGTGGTGGACAAAACGATGTACGTTACCTCCCCGGCCCTGAAAGTGATGGCCCTGGAGGCGGCCACGGGGAAAAGGAAGTGGACCTTCGATCCCTTCCCGGGAGGAAAAGCCAAAGGGGTGAACCGGGGGGTTGCCTACTGGGAAGACGGAAAAGACCGGCGGATCTTCTTCACGGCCGGGTACCAGCTCTACGCCCTCGACGCGGGTACCGGCCAGCTCATTCCTTCTTTCGGCAACCACGGAACGGTTGACTTGCGGCAGGGATTGGACCGGAATCCGGAAGCGTTGGACGTGGAAGTTACCTCGCCCGGCATCGTGTTCGGGAATCGGTTGATTGTGGGCTCCCGCGTGAGCGAAAGCGAGGGGGCGGCCCCCGGCCACGTTCGCGCCTACAACGTTCACTCCGGAAAAATGGCTTGGATATTCCATACCATTCCCCAACCCGGAGAATACGGCTACGACACCTGGGAGAAGGACGCCTGGAAAACCATCGGCGGGGCCAACGCCTGGTCCGGTTTCAGCCTGGATGAAAAGCGGGGCTGGGTGTTTTTCGGCACCGGTTCGTGCTCCCCCGACTTCTACGGCGGCGACCGCCGGGGGACGAACCTGTTTGGAAACTCCGTGGTGGCGCTGGAAGCCGCCAGCGGCCGGCGGGTGTGGCACTACCAGATTGTCCACCACGACCTGTGGGACTACGACTTGCCCACCCCGCCCAACCTGGTGACGGTCAACCGCCAGGGCCGGCAGGTAGACGCGGTGGCCCAAGTGACCAAAACCGGGCACGTGTTCGTGCTGGATCGCCAGACCGGCCAGCCCCTTTTCCCGGTGGAAGAACGGAAGGTGCCCGCTTCGGACGTGGCCGGCGAGCAGGCGTGGCCCACCCAGCCCTTTCCGCTCAAACCGTCGGCGTTCGTGCGGCAACGCTACGCGGAAACCGAAATGGCCGACATTTCCCCGACCGCCCGGGCCTACGCCCGGCAACGCCTGCAAGCGGCCCGGAACGAAGGAATGTTTACCCCCCCCAGCCGGCAAGGCTCGGTTGTGTTTCCGGGAATGCGGGGCGGCGGAGAATGGAACGGCGCTTCGTTCGACCCGGCCAGCGGGGTGCTCTACGTGAATGCCAACGAAATCCCGAACGTGATGGGGTTGAAAAAGGTGGAAGCCGGTGGGGCAGACGCGGTGGCGGTCGGGAAAAATGTCTATCAACTCCAGTGCGCTACCTGCCACGGTACCGACCGCCGGGGCCAGCCCCCGTTTCCTTCTCTGGTCAACGTTCACCAAAGGTTGGCCAAGTCGGAAGTGCGGGACCGCGTACGGAACGGAAAGGGTCAGATGCCGGCTTTTCCCCAACTCTCCGACGAGCAGGTCGGGGCGGTGGCGGCGTACCTCTTCGACGTGCCGAAGGAAAATCCGGCCAGCACCACCCGCCCGGAACCGGGGGCCGGACCGGTGGCGCTCAAGTACGCCAATACCGGCTACGGCCAGTTTCTCGACCAGGAAGGCTACCCCGCCGTGAAACCGCCCTGGGGCACGCTCAACGCCATCAACCTGAACACGGGCGAACTGGTGTGGAAGGTGCCCCTGGGCGAATATCCCGCGCTGACCCAACGGGGCATTCCGCCGACGGGAACCCAGAATTTTGGCGGTACGCTGGTGACGGCCGGGGGAGTGATTTTCGTGGGCGCTTCCAAAGACGAGAAATTTCGGGCCTTCGACCGCGAAACCGGCAAGGTACTCTGGGAAACCACCCTGCCGGCCGGCGGCTACGCCACGCCCAGCACCTACGAGGTGGACGGCAAGCAGTACGTGGTGATCGCGGCGGGGGGCGGCGGCAAAAACGCCACCAAGACCGGAGATGCCTACGTGGCCTTCGCCCTGCCGGATTGAATATTACAAGCAGCTGTACGTCAAAAGTCGTAAGCGTTACAAAAAGCTACCAATCAGCTAATTGAGCAAGCAAGAAGTGCCGATTGTTTTCAGCTGCGTACTTAAATGCTTCGGCCAATAGTTACCTGAAAAGATTATTAAATGAACTGACTACGAAGGCTTCGACTTCGCTCAGCCTGAC
>JACMKY010000522.1 GCA_014379925.1 Cytophagales bacterium
AGGGCCAGGCCGGCAGCCTGCTCGGCACCGACGTGCTGACGCTGGCCTTGCAGATCCACTCGGTGGAAGCCCGCCACGCCTCCTTCGTGCGGAGAATACGCGGCCAGAAAGGCTGGATTACCGGCAAAGTCGGTGGGGGCGTAGAGGCCCGCCACGTGGGCGTTGCCGCGGCCAACTACGCCGGCGAAGACAACACCACGCAGGGTGGTTTGGCCAAGGATATGTTTGCCCCCTCTTACAGCGACGCCACCGTTTCGGAGGCCTTTGACGAGATTCTGACCAGGGAGCAGGTACTTGCCCTGGCGACACCTTTTCTCAAGTAAGCGTACCCCAAAAGGCGGTAGTGCCAATAACGCATTGGTTCGGCGCTACCGCCTTTATCAGTTGACCGTAAGGCCGGTGGGCAATTGTTCGCCCGTCTCCGTACGCGCTAAGCCAGCCAACGGCCCTCCAGCACGGGTCGGGTTTCCCGGTAATCGGGCCGCTTGCCTAGCTTGCTGCTTTTAAATTCCACCCGGAGGGTATCCCCGTTGAAATAGCACGTGACCGTGTCCGAGTGGGGGGTTTCGAAAAAGACCCAGGTCATCACGAAAGTATTCTCGTCCCGCCAGTTGCCGCCGGCCGCTACTTTTGCTTGCGTGGCTTCCTGGCCGGAATCAACCGGCGGGGCCGCAACGGGCATCCGGGTCTCCCCCTTTACCCAACGGTCCAGTCCGTACGCAATGCGGTGCTCGCCCCGGTTGTCTACCAACGTAAACGCCCCGGTGCGCCCGTCGAAGTCAAAAGAAACCGTCCGTCCCTTCAGCGCGTTGTCCGCCAATTGGTAGGACTTGCCCGATACGCGGGCCGCCAGCGGGGAACCGGCCGCCGATTTCGCCGGTAGCAAGGTAAGGGAAGTCAGTTTTTGTCGCAGGGCTGGGGCACGGGGATCGGCTGGCAAGGGGGCGTTGGTCATCGCCGGCAGCAGGTGATTCCAAACCTGGTTCAGGATCTGCTGCATATTCGCCGTTTCGCTGGTGATGGCAACCACCGCATCCTGGGCGGGCAGCACGATGCAGAATTGGCCCACCGCTCCGTCGCCCCGGTAGGCACCGTGTCGGCACTGCCAGAACTGATAGCCGTACCCCTGATGCCAGTCGTTTTCCGGATTTTTGCCGGTGGGAGAGGCATTGGGAACCTGGAAGGAGGTTGCCTCCCCGATCCATGCTTCCGGCAGGAGCCGTTTGCCGTTCCAGCTTCCCTTTCGCAGGTAAAACTGCCCGAACTTGGCGATGTCTTCCGTGGTCAGGCGAAGTCCGTAGCCGCCGGTATTGATGCCCTGCGGATCGGTTTCCCAGTCGGCACCTTCAATTCCCAGGGGTTGCAGCAGCCGGGGCGTCAGGTAGTCCAGCAGGGTTTGTCCGGTCACCCGTTGCACAATCGCCGACAGCAGGTAACTGGCCCCCGTGTTGTAGAGGAAAAAAGTGCCCGGCGGGTGTACGACGGGCAAGGAGAGAAACTTCCTGGCCCAGCCTCCCTGCTTTTCTTCCCGCAAGGCGGGCATGGTATCCTGGTCGTGCCCGGTGGTCATGGTGAGTAAATCCTTGACGCGCATGGCCGCCAGGTGCTGACCGGGATTTTCCGGGGCCTCGGCGGGAAAGAAGGCGAGTACCTTGTCTGCCACTTTCAGGCGTCCTTCGGTGACGGCGAAGCCCACGGCCGTGGAGGTAAAGCTTTTGCTGAGGGAAAAGAGCACGTGCTTCAGTTCCGGTTGGTAAGGATCCCACCAGCCTTCGGCCACTACCTTTCCGTGCCGTACAACCATCAGGCTGTGGAGGCCCAGGTTGTCTTTTTCCACGGCTTCCACAAACGCCCGGATACCGCCGGAGGAAACTCCTTGTAACTCCGGCGTGGTGCGGGGCAACACCCGGGTGTTGCCGGCTTGGGCAAACAGCGAATGGGGAAGGACGGAGACGAATCCAAGGCCAGCCGCGCCGGCAGTAACTTGCTTGAGAAAATTCCGGCGGTCAGGTGACACGGGGCGAGGGTTTTGAGTGAGTACTGGAGTAATTATTTTGGGACGCTTCCCTTGCCTCAAAATAAACTTTTCATTGCGACGTGGAGCGACGTGAAACTGTAGAAAAAACAAGATTATGTTCGATGCCTTCAGTCTACTTCGTTGCAACACAACGAAGCTACGGTTGACTACCCAATAATTAATAACATACTGCGAATTTATAGATCAAAAAAACCTTTACTTGATATACTAATTATTTTCTCAAGACTATCAGACGCTTCGTGTAAATACTCCACTTCATCTATAAAAGCACCTTTTAGCCCCAGTTCGTTGGCTTTTACAAGAACAATTTCTTGTGCTTTAG
>JACMKY010000523.1 GCA_014379925.1 Cytophagales bacterium
GATGATTCGCGGGGCTCATCCTGAACATTTGCCAACTCACCCGGGCACCTACCCATACCCAATCGATATTTCTTGTTTGATCAAACGTTTGATTTATAATGACCCGAAATACTGTGACTTACGACTTATCCCGTACGACGGCTTATTTACCCGCTAACCCCAACCTGACTCCATGCGCTTTTTAAAAAAGGTCGGCTATTCAACGCTGCTGGGTCTGGCTTGCTGCCGGCCTGGCTACGCGCAGGAACCAGCCGGATTTACGACAATTCCCTTGAATGACTTGCGGGCTTTTCGTGATCCCGGCAAAAACTGGATCATCGCCTCCGATGCTTCGGCGGACTACACGGTGCGGGGCGATATGAAACCGGTCAAGGGCACGGGCGCGGTGGTCAATCATTTTTCCGAAACCAACCGGACTCACCTGTTCACCAGGGAGGAATTCGGCGACCTGGAAGTGGAACTGGATTTCATGATGGCCAATTATTCCAATTCCGGGGTGTACCTCCAGGGGCGGTACGAAATCCAACTCCTCGACAGCTGGACCAGACCCAATCCAACCGCTTCGGATTGCGGAGGCATTTATTCGCGTTGGACCAAAGAGCGGGGTACCTTCGAAGGCACGCCCCCGGCCATGAACGTGGCCCGCGCGCCCGGTCTCTGGCAACACCTGCGCATCCGGTTCCGGGCACCCCGGTTCAACGCAAAAGGCGAAAAGAGGACGAACGCCCGCTTCGAAGCGGTTCACCTGAACGGGGTGTTGGTGCAGCAGCAGTCCGAAGTGACGGGCCCCACCGGTTCGGCCATGTTCCGGGACGACGAAAAGCCGACCGGACCCCTCGTGTTGCAGGGCGACCACGGCAGCGTGGCTTTCAAGAACATCCGGTACCGCGCCCTGCCACCGGCCAGCACCACGCCCTACCAGGCCCGGAGCCACTGGGAAACCCGCAATCCGATCCTGCTCAAGCCCGCGGCGAAACCGTACCTGTTGAGAAGCTTCGTGCAGTTCGGGGAAAAAAAGCTCACCCACGTGGTGTCGGTGGGCAGTCCCAACGGGATCAATTTTTCTTACGATTCCCAGCAGGGAGCCCTGTTCCAGGTTTGGCGGGGCGATTTTCTGGACGTCACGCAGATGTGGTTTGAGCGGGGAGAACCCCAGCTGGCCCGACCCCTGGGCAGCGTGATCCGCCTCTCGGATGCCCCGGCCGTGGCGGTGCTGGCCGGCGACCGATCCGGGTGGCCCGATTCGGTTGCCTTTGATGACCTGCAAAGCCACGGGTACGTGCTCAACCAGCAGCGGATGCCCACGTTCAGTTACGCCTGGAAGGGACTCGAGGTGAAAGACAGCCTGGTCGCCTCGGCCAACGGCGAATCGCTGGTAAGAACCCTGACGGTGACCAACGCGCCCGACCACCTGTTCTGCCGGGTTGTGGCGGCCAGTACGATCGAAGCCGCCGGGGAAGGCCTCTACGGCGTGAACGGAAAATCGTACTACATCCGCCTGGATAAAAAGTTCAAACCGGTGATCCGGCCATCCGCCCAGGGAACGGAAATAATTGTCCCGCTGGAAAAGACCACGCCGTTAACCTATTCAATCATCTGGTAGAAACCGAAACTTTATGACTTACGACTTACCACTTACGGCTTATCATTGCTTAAAAAGCGCAGTGTGGTTCCTGACGGGTAGCTTCTGCTTCACGGTTGCCGTGGCCCAGACCGACCCCGAAGCCACGCGGACCCAAAAGGAGGAAGACTTTTACACCATCCACACGCTGCCCATTCCGGAAGGGATTTCGCTGGAAATCGGGGGAATGGCTTTTTTGCCCAACGATGCCCTGGCCGTTGCTACCCGGCACGGCGAAGTGTGGACGATCACCAACCCGTACATGAAAAACGGGTCCCTTCCCCAGTATCGTTTGTTTGCCCAGGGATTGCACGAAGCCCTGGGTCTGAATTACGTCGGGGGCGAGTTATACGTTGCGCAACGCCCGGAGCTGACCCGGCTGCGGGACCTGGATGGCGACGGCGAAGCGGATGAATACCGTACGGTGTACGCCTGGCCGCTGGCCGGTAATTACCACGAATACGCCTACGGTCCCGTATTGGACAAAGAAGGCAATCTGGTCGTAACCCTGAACCTGGGCTACACCACCTCGGCCGTAAGCCTGTCCCGGTGGCACGGTTGGATGCTGAAAATTACGCCCGAAGGAAAACCCAAACCGTTCGCCACCGGAATGCGCTCTCCCGCCGCGTTGGCCCTCAACGGGGAAGGCGATCTGTTTTACTCCGAAAACCAGGGAGAGTGGGTCGGTTCCGGTAGCATTACCCACGTGGCCGAAGGCGATTTTCTGGGGCATCCGGCCGGACTCAGGTGGGCGGGCCTGCCGGGTTCACCCGTTCAACTGCGCCCGGCGGACGTACCCAACACGGGGGAGCCCAAGTTTGAGGTCGCCAAAAGGGTTCCCGGCCTGAAAACCCCTTCGGTCTGGTTTCCGCAAACCATCCTGGGCATCTCCACCTCCGGGATCCTCAACTACGGGGACCAGGGGAAAATGGGGCCCTTCGAGGGACAATTGTTCGTGGGCGACCAGGGACAAAGCAAGGTGATGCGGGTAGCGCTTGAAAAGGTGAAGGGCGTTTACCAGGGGGCCGTTTTTCCTTTCCGCGAAGGATTCAGTTCGGGTATCCTGCGCCTGAACTGGGGCTCGGACGGCAGCATGTTCGTGGGCATGACCTCCCGGGGGTGGGGCTCCACCGGCCCGCAACCTTTCGGATTGCAACGCCTGGAATGGAACGGGAAAACCCCTTTTGAAATCAAAACGGTGAAGGCCCGGCCGGATGGCTTTGAACTCGAATTTACCGCGCCGGTCGAAGAAGCAACCGCCCGGGATGCGGCCTCCTACAACCTGACCGGCTTCATCTACAAGTACCACAGCGCTTACGGAAGTGCCACGATCAACCAGCTGCGCTGCCCCGTCAAAGCCATTGCCCTCTCGGATGACCACACCAAGGTTCGGCTCGTGGTGGACAGCCTGCGGGAAGGCTACATCCACGAAATTATTGCGGAAGGCATTCGATCCGCCGACCGCTTCGCCCTGCTGCACAATTACGGATACTACACGTTGAACCGGATCCCGGACGGGCCAAAACTGGCCATCACGAACCAAAACCGGGTTCGCAACGCGGTTGCCGAACACCATTCCAGGCCGCCCAAGCCAACCACGGCGTCCGTTGCCGCCACGAGCCCCGGCGGCAACGCGAAGCACGTAACCAGCCAACCCCCCGATTGGAAGAACGGACCCGACCGTACCGTTGCCATTGCCCCCGTACCGGGATTGAAATTCGACACCGAAGTCATCACCGTCAAAGCGGGCACCAAAATCAAGCTGACCTTTCAGAATACGGATGACATGCTGCACAACGTGGTGTTCACCACGCCGGAAGCCGCGGACTTCGTGGGGGCGCAGGCCGCGACGATGGGGCTCAACGGGCAACAACTCGATTACGTTCCTCCCTTGCACCACGTCCTGAGCCACACCCGGCTTCTGCAACCCGGCGAATCGGATACAATCTACTTCACGGCTCCGGACCAACCCGGCGACTACCAGTACGTCTGTACCTACCCGGGTCATTACCTGTTGATGAGAGGCGTCTTAAAGGTGGTAGCCCGGTAAAACGGATGGTCATCCGCACCCCCCTATGTTACCAATACTCGGATTCCTGATCGGTTGCCACGGCTCGTTTGCCCAGCCAGGCGCCCCGGAAACGGTTCGCGTCAACGTTCGGGTGATCGAAGCCGACACGCGTCGAATCACGCCGGTGATGGTCTGCATCACCCACGTAAAAGACGCGCGGGTGCACGTGCCTCCCGCGGGGGAGGTTGCCGGAGCCCCTGCCGAGCCCGGACCTTTTTTCCAGGGGATTGAATTCAATCCGGACCGGAACTGGGTGGGTCCGGTGAGGATGATGGCGGGCCCGGGCGGGGTCAA
>JACMKY010000524.1 GCA_014379925.1 Cytophagales bacterium
CCCCTTGTTCAGGCGCAGAAACCCGGGTCGAAAAAACGGAGTGGAAGCCACCGGATGCTGCGGGTGGCTGTACACCCCCGTCTACTGCTGCATCTTCGCCTTGTAGATCCGGTAGGGGTTGGGCGGGGTAGGGCCGAGGTGAATCTGGGAAGTGGTCGCGTAGAGGTAGCCGTCGGGGCTGGCGGCAAAACTGTCCGGCCATTGCAGGTCCGTCGACTGCACGAGGGTATCCAGCCGGTTATCGGGGTGCAGCCAGAGAAGGGCTTTCTGTTCCAGCCCCGACAGGTACAGGTTGCCCTTCCGGTCGAAAAACATCCCGTCCACCGGACCGGTTTTGATCACTGATTCCACCCGCTGTCCCAGTTGGGCTTCCGTCAGGGTCGAATCGCGCAGGTATTGCGTCTCGATGCGGTAGAGGGTTTGTCCGTTCAGCGCGTGGTAATACAGGTACTGCCCCGTCGAGTCGAGTTCAATGCCATCGGCGTGGAGGTAAGGCCGGCTGCCGTCGGGCCTTCGCCAGGGCTTGCCGTCGATGACGATGTCGGTGCTGTCGGAATGGGTGGAGGGATGGTTGTCCAGCACGCGGCGACTCGTTTCCCGGGTCAGGTCGACCACCACCAGGCCACCAACGCCCGAATCGGTGAGGTAGGCCACGTTGCGTCCGGCGTCCACGCGCACGTCGTTGAGGTAGCTGTCCGGGCGGATCACATCCTTGCCGAAGTGAATCTGCTGGGTCACCCGGTTGCTTTGCGGATCGATTTTCACCAGTTTGGCCCCGCCGTCGACCACCCCCGCGAACTTCGGGTTGGCCGGATCGAGGATCCACAGGAAATCGCCCGCGTCCACGTGGAGGCTCTGCACGCACACGAAACTTTCCCGGGGAGAAATGGTCGAGTCGTAGGCGTTCCAGGTGTTGTCGGGATAGAACTGCAGGCCGGTTTTGGTCACTTCGGCCACCGAGCCGGTTATCTTGTCCGACCAGCGCGGATAACAGACGAACAGCCGGCCTCCCTGCGTGATGGCAATGCCCGTCCACTGGTTGGGCGAGTGGGCCACCTCGGTGAGCAGCGGCGTGAATTCCCGTTCCTTCCGGCTACTGCCGCTACAGGCGGCCAGGCAGGTTGCCAGTCCCAGTACCCAGGTCCGGCGGCGGGTTGAGCGAAGCGTTGAAAGGAGAAGAGGCATGGGGCAGGATTTTTTTGGTGGCGCCGCTGCTTAGCTTTTCACCTGGTCGACCGGGATTTCGACGTCGACGCGGCGTTCCGAAAAGGAACGGCGTTCCGTCGAGGCGGCGTGGTCCCCAACGGGTTGTTCGTAGAGCCGGTGTTGCAGAATGACCCGCAGCAGTTCGGCCACGCTCCAGGATTGGGCAATGCACCCCCGCGGCGGGTGGGGTGCCTCGGCGTCGAATATCTCGGACACGGTGCCGATGCCCGCCTCGCGGAAGTGAAAGCCGAAGTTCTGGAGCAGGTTGCCGACCTCCTTCCGGCCTGCCGCTCCCTTCACGCGCAACACCGCGTCCACGTACGGGCCCAGCAGCCAGCTCCAGACCGTTCCCTGGTGGTAGGCTCCGTCGCGGCTCCACAGGTTGCCCTCGTAGTGGGCTTGGTATTCCACGTGGTCGGCCGACAAGCTTCGCAATCCCACGGGCGTGAGCAGCTTATCTTCGCACACCTTCAGTATTTTCTTCGCCCGTTCGCCACTCACCAGCGCGAAGGGCAGGCTGAGGGCAAACAACTGGTTGGGCCGGATGGCGTCGTTGCGGAAATTATCGCCGATGTAGTCGTAGAGGCACTGCTTGTCCTCGTTCCAGAACGTGTCGTTAAACGCTTCGAGCACCTTGTCGGCCCGGGCGGTGTAATACAACGAACGTACTTCGTCGCCGGAGAAACGGAGCAGGCGCGCGTAGATGGTCAGGGCGTTGTACCAGAGGGCGTTCACCTCCACGGGTTTGCCCTGGCGGGGAGTCACCACCCAGTTGTCTACTTTCGCATCCATCCAGGTAAGTTGTTCGCCCGGTATCCCGGCGTAGAGCAAGCCGTCTTCCTCCACGTGGATGTTGTACCGCGTTCCCCGCCCGTACCAGTCGAGGATGTCCTTCAGGACGGGCATGATCTCGTTTCGCACGAAGTCGTGGTCTTGGGTGTATTCCTGGTATTGATGCACGGCCACGAAAAACCACAGCGTGGCGTCGACGTTGTTGTACTGCGGTTCCTCACCCCAGTCGGAGAAACGGTTGGGCAGCATGCCCTGGCTGGTATGACGGGCGAAAGCCAGCAGGATGCGGCGCGCCTCTTCAAACCGCCCGGTCACCAGGCAGAGGCCGGGGAGCGAAATCATCGTGTCGCGGCCCCAGTCGGAAAACCAGTGGTACCCCGCAATGATGGAATTCAGCCGTTCGTCCCGTTTCACCACGAACTGGTCGGCGGCCAGCGTCAGGGTTCGGATGAGGTTGTTGGGCAAGGGCACATTCTGCAACAACTGTTCGCGTCGGGTTCGCTCGTGGTGGGCCAGTTCCCACGCGTCGCGGCCGAAGGGGGGCTGGGTGGAAACAATGATTCCCAACCGATCACCTTCCCGGAGGGTTAGGCGGAAATTGCCGGGGCAAAACAGGTCTTCCCGAAAATCCATGCCCCGTTGCATTTCGGCACGGTACTGGAAGTTGTGGTACCAGTGTCCCCGGTGTTCAAACGCGGACCCGGGCACGCCGATGAACAGGTCCGGTGAAAGCGGATAGGGTTTTTGGTGAAAGACACCCTCCTCAAAGTGAACGTACCCGTTGAGGTTCGGGTTGGCGTGGACCAGGGAATGGTAATCGCGGGAGGCCACCAGGGGCAGCAGTTCCAGCGTAAAAGCATCTTCCGCCTTCACCACCTCGTAGAGGATCAGGGTCGTGTTTTCACCGGCCACCGCCACCACGGTTTTCTTCAGGGTTACGCCGCCCGCCTCGTAGGTAAATTCCGGGAAAAGCGTTTTCTCGAAGCGCGTCAGGTGAACGTAGCCCTGGGGGTAAACGGAGCCGACGTACTGGTTGCACCCCAGGTCAAATTTTCCCTGGCGCGTATACAGGGTTTCGTCCAGCTTGGAGAGCAACACCACCCGTCCGACCGGGGGCTTGGTGGCGGCTACCAGCAGCCCGTGGTAACGGCGGGTATTGAGGCCGATGAGGGAAGAACTGGCCCAGCCACCCAGTCCGTTGGTTTCGATCCATTCTCTTTCGACGGCCCGTTCGAAATTCTGAGTGACGCTTTGATCAAATGTGAGATTCATAACCAGGAGTATTTAAAAAACGGGTTGGTAATTTATCGGGGTGGGGGATGGAGTAAGTAAGGTCGGTATTGAATAGGCAAATCAGGCAAAACCATCAGCTACCAAACCGGGATGTTTGCCTTAATGGTTCGGTTAAGTACCCGCCGAACCGGCGTTGGACCTAAAAATGCGCATCACAGTTCTGCAGCAGAACCGTCAGCCCGGGGTAGGGCATTGTCCGTGTTTACCCTCATTGTCCGGTACGCAAGTTACTCATTCAAGCACTCTTCACCAAGCAAAGGGTTGCATCCTACTCGTACAACTTGCGGGGTTGCAGCAGTTTGGCGATCAAACCCGTCCATCCGGTCTGGTGCGAAGCCCCGAGTCCCCGCCCGTCGTCGCCGTGAAAATACTCGTGAAACAAAAGATAGTCCCGGAAATGCGGGTCACGCTGTAGCTTCTCGTTGGCACCGAAGGCCGGGCGGTTGCCCTCCCCATCCCGCACGAACAGCTTCGTGAGCCGTTCGATGAGGGCGTTCGCAATTTCGTTGATGGTCAGGTACTGCCCTGACCCGGTCGGGTACTCTACCTTGAAATCGTCGCCGTAGTAGTGGTGAAACCGCTGCAGCGATTCGATGATCAGGTAGTTGACCGGGAACCAGATCGGTCCCCGCCAGTTGGAGTTGCCCCCGAAAAGGCTCGAGTCGGACTCTCCCGGCAGGTAGGCCACCGAAAAAACGCTGCCGTCGACCTTGAGGGTATAGGGATGTTCGCGGTGGTAGCGCGACAGGGCCCGCACGCCGTAGTCGGACAGGAATTCGCTCTCGTCGAGCATGCGCTTCAGCAGCTTTTTCATGCGGTGTCCGCGCAGCAGCGACAGCAGTTGCCGCTCGCCCCGGCCCTGATCCTGCCAGCGCGAAACCAGGTTGGCCAGTTGGGGCCGGTTGTTCAACACCCATTGGATGCGGCTGACGAATTCCGGGGCGGTGTGAAGCAGGTCGGGATCGAGCACTTCCACCGCAAACAACGGGATCAACCCGACCATCGAGCGAACCTTGAGCGGTATGCTTTCCCGCTCCGGCGTGAACAGCACGTCGTAGTAGAATTCATCTTCTTCGTCCCACAGGCTGACGCCGTCTTCCCCGAGGTGCGCCATGGCATCGGCAATCAGCAGGAAGTGCTCGAAGAATTTGGAGGCCAGGTCCTGGTACACCGGATTGTGCTTGGACAACTCCAGGGCCATCCGCATGAGGTTGAGGCAGTACATGGCCATCCAACTCGTGCCGTCCGACTGTTCGATGTGGCCCCCGGTGGGCAGTTCGTCGCTGCGGTCGAAGACGCCGATGTTGTCCAGTCCCAGAAAACCCCCCTGGAATACGTTGCGGTTTTCCTTGTCCTTCCGGTTGACCCACCAGGTGAAATTAAGCAGCAGCTTGTGAAAAACCCGCTCCAGGAACGGAAGGTCGCCCTGACCGTGGTTGTGTTTCTGGCAGATCTTATACACCCGCCAGGTCGCCCAGGCGTGCACGGGCGGGTTCACGTCCCCGAAATTCCATTCGTAGGCGGGCAGTTGGCCGCTGGGGTGCATGTACCACTCGCGGGTGAGCAGCATCAACTGGTCCTTGGCAAAATCCGGGTCCACCACGGCCAGCGGGAGGCAGTGAAAAGCCAGGTCCCAGGCCGCGTACCAGGGGTACTCCCACTTGTCGGGCATGGAGACGATGTCGGCATTGTTGAGGTGAAACCACTCGCTGTTGCGTTGTTGCTGGCGGCGGGGTGGCGGCGGGGGTTGGGCCGGATCGCCGTGGAGCCACTGGGGAATGTCGTAGTAGTAGAATTGCTTGCTCCACAGCATCCCGGCAAAAGCCTGCCGTTGAATATTGCGGACGTCGGCGTTGGCCAGGTCCGTCTGGATGGATTCGTAGAAGGCATCCGCTTCGGCCACGCGGGTTTCGAACAAGGCGTCGAAGTCCTCGAACGGACGGGGGAGGGCGTTCTTTTCCAGCCGCAACCGCAGGGTAGCCGATTCGCCCGCCGCCAGGGTCAGGTCGTAGTTGACCGCCGCCTTGGTGCCCTTGCGCGCCGGGTTCACGGCCCGCCGGTCATCCTTCACCAGGTAGTCGTTGATTCCGTCCTTGAAGTAGCCGGTTGTCTTCTTGGCACCGTAGAGTCTTTTCGCGTTGGTACGGTTGTCGCAGAACAGCAGTTCCGGCTGCCCGTCGCACCGCAGGGCCATTCCCGGGAACTTGCGGTGTTCCAGCGCCACGGTGGTGTCGTCGGGGGCGAAGAGGCCCGGTTGGTAATCGTCGTAGCCCCACGACCAGGTATCGCGGAACCAGAGTTGCGGCACCACGTTGAGCCGGGCGGCTTCCGGCCCGCGGTTGTGGACGGTCACCTTGATGAGGATGTCGCGGGTGTCGGCTTTGGCGTATTCAATGAAAACGTCAAAATACCGGTCCTCGTTGAAGATGCCCGTGTCCATCAACTCAAATTCGGCTTCCTGTTTGCTCCGCAATTGGTTTTCGGTCACCAGCCAGGCGTAGGGAAACTCCGTCTGCGGGTACTTGTAAAGCATTTTCAGGTAAGAATGCGTCGGGGTGCTGTCCAGGTAATAGTAGCATTCCTTCACGTCTTCGCCGTGGTTGCCTTCGGGCCCGGTCAGTCCGAAGAGCCTTTCCTTCAGGATGGGATCCCGCTGGTTCCAGAAAGCCACCGAGAAGCAAAACAACTGCTGGTCGTCGCAAAGCCCGCCGATGCCTTCTTCGCCCCAGCGGTACGCCTTGCTCCGCGCCATGTCGTGCGTCACGTAACTCCAGGCGGCGCCGTCCGGGCTGTAGTCTTCGCGCACCGTTCCCCACTGGCGCTCGGTCAGGTAAGGACCGAATTTCCGCCACTTTCTCTTTCCGCTATTGGCTTCGGCTAACCGCTGGTGCTCGGGAGTCATGGAATTGGGTTACAGGTTGCAGGTTACAGGTTACAGATTACAAGTTATAGGTTGCCAGGCTGCCTTCGCAGCGCTACTTCGTAGGGTTACAGGTTTTGCCGGCTACCAGGCTGTCCCGTAATCGGCGAAAGCAGCCTGGTAACCCGTAACTTGTAAACTGCCGCTCTTATCCGTTTTCCGCGAAACCGGGGTAAAGCGTCATGCCGCCGTCTACGAACAGGGTAGTGCCGTGCACGTAATCGGATTCATCGGAAGCCAGCCAGACGGCCACGTCTCCAATGTCGGTAGGTTCGCCCACCCGTCCGTAGGGAATGAGCGCAAGTAGTTTCTTTTCGGCTTCGGGCGTCTCCCAGGCTTCGTTGTTGATGGGGGTTTTGATGGCACCCGGCCCGATGCTGTTGACCCGAATCTTGTGGCGCGCCAGTTCCTGCGCTATGCTCTTCATCAGCAGCATGACCCCGCCCTTGGAGGCCGCGTAGTTGACGTGACCCGCCCAGGGGATGACTTCGTGGACCGAGCTCATGCAGATGATCTTGCCCGCCGCGCGGGAACGCTCCGGCACCACGCCGCGGCGGATGAATTCCCTGGCGGCCTGACGGGCGCAGAGAAACTGGCCGGTCAGGTTGATGTCCAGTACCAGTTGCCAGTCGGCGAGCGTCATGTCCACGAAGGCCGCGTCTTTCTGCAAACCGGCGTTGTTTACCAGAATGTCAATCGTACCGTAGGCCTCGTACATTCGCTCGAACAACCGCAGCACCTGGTCTTCCTGGCTCACGTCGGCGCCGATGGCCAGGGCGGTACCGCCCGAGTCGCGGATTTCCTGCACCACTTTCTCGGCTCCCTCCGGGCTTTTGGAATAGTTGACCACTACCTTGGCGCCTTCCCGGGCCATCGCCTTGGCGACCCCGGCCCCGATGCCCGAACTGGAGCCGGTGACCAGGGCGGCCTGCCCCTTTAATCGCTGGGTTGCGTTGTTTTTCATGGTACCGGATTTAGATTTCGTATCGCGTGACGTTGTTTCGTTGCTACGCAAACGCCCATCGATTGGTTGGCGACGGAGGGTTGAACAGCAACCACTGGTGGCAAACGTCCCGGGAGAATTGCCGCTAACTGGGTACGGAAAACGGCAGTTGATGAAGACTGGACGGCTTTTCAGCGGATCGGTCCTGCGCGCAGGAGTCAACCGTAAAGATTGATCGGTTGGCGCCAATTGTCAAGCAAAAGAGGCGAATGGATTTTCTTTTTGCCCTCCGCCGGAAGTAAGTTATCGGGGTTTTTAACCAGCAGCGGCCCGCGCGATCCCGGTAAAAACGGAGCAACCCCATCCGAAACAATTCTTGCCGGTAGGTATTGGCGCGGCAAGGAATGCGCGGGACGAAAAGCGACCGTCTTTTCGCGGACGATGAAGTGTAAGTTTATCCGCCAAGTTGTTTTGTTGGCGTTTGATGCTTGCATTATCCGGGTAATTTATTCTAGTTTACGAACCAAGCAGGAGAGCAATCCGATTGACCCGTCCCGACGGTTCGGGTGCCGGACGCTCCCCGCGTTCATCCGCAAACCCGCATTCTTTGCCCATGGTCATTGTCCAATCGTATTCACTCTGCATTGTTCTGCTCGTCACCACTATGTTCTGCTGGGGGTCGTGGGCCAACACCCAGAAACTGGCTTCCCGCGAATGGAATTTCCAGCTTTTCTACTGGGACTACGCCCTGGGGGTGTTGCTGCTTTCGCTTTTTTTCGCGTTCACGCTGGGCAGCACCGGCCAACAAGGCCGTGGCTTCCTGCCCGATCTGGCGCAGGCGGACGCCGGGGCGCTGGGTTCGGCTTTTCTGGGCGGGGTGGTGTTCAACCTGGCAAACATTCTGCTGGTGGCCGCCATCGACGTGGCGGGTCTGGCGCTGGCTTTCCCAGTGGGCATCGGACTGGCGTTGGTGCTGGGCGTGCTGGTCAATTACGTGGCGACGCCGCTGGGCAACCCGGTCTTCCTGTTCGTGGGCGTGGCACTGGTGAGCATTGCTATTTTACTCAACGCCACCGCGTACCGTAAGAAACAGGCGGCCGACGCGAGCCGCGCCGGACGGCCCTCGCCGGCGGGAGGACCGGGAAAGGGAATTGTGCTTTCCCTGGTGGCGGGCATCCTGATGAGTTCGTTCTACCGCTTCGTGGCAGCTTCGATGGCACCGGACTTTGTGATGCCCGAAGCGGGCCGGCTCACGCCCTACACGGCGCTGGTGGTTTTTTCCCTGGGGCTGTTCGCGTCCAACTTCGTCTGGAACACCTACGTTATGGCGCGGCCCTTCTCCGGAAAGCCGGTCCGGTACGCGGATTACTTCCGGAAGGGAAACCCCCGCCTTCACTTGATCGGCATGCTGGGCGGGGCCATTTGGTTCGTGGGCATGGCCTTCAGCATCATGGCTTCGGGCGAAGCGGGTTTCGCCATTTCTTACGGGCTGGGACAGGGGGCAACGATGGTGGCCGCCTTTTGGGGGGTGTTCGTCTGGCGCGAATTCCGAAACGCCCCCGCCGGTACGAATTCGCTGCTTTCGCTCATGTTCCTCTCCTTTCTGAGCGGCCTGGCCCTGATCATTTACGCCCGTTACGCTTGAGGGAAGGGTTGAAAGGGTTACAGGTTGCAGGTTGCAGGTTACAGGTTGCAGGTTACAGGTTGCAGGTTACAGGTTACAGGTTACAAGTTGCCAGGCTGCCTTCGCA
>JACMKY010000525.1 GCA_014379925.1 Cytophagales bacterium
CCTCATCAAGGCTTGAAAAACCAAATTCCTTTCCAGGTGTATCGGCGCGACTATCCACTTCACGCCGCCAGTAGGGGAATAACCTAGTCACCCAATACATATAGGTTATAGATTGGACGGTTCCGTTTCGGCATCGTCCCAACCTGTCATCCTGACGGAGGAAGGACCTGGTTGAAAGTTTTCCAGGGAAGCCCGTGCAATCATCCGTTATCAGGGCCTGGTCCCTGAATGGCGGATGGCTAAAAATGACCACTCATCAACTCATAAACCCATCAACTCATCAACTCCCCGACGCATCCATTCCCCGACTCCATCCGCGTATTTGCGCCCGCTACGGTAGCCAACGTAGCCTGCGGCTTCGATATCTTCGGCTTTGCCGTCGACAGCCCGGGCGACGAGGTTGTGCTGCGGAAGCGCGAGCGGCCGGGCGTGGAAATCACGGAGATCACCGGCGACGCGGGCCGCCTGCCCCGGCAAACCGAGAAGAACACGGCGGGCGTGGCCATTGCCGCGTTTCTCCGGCACATCGGCTCCGACCAGGGCGTGGCCGTGACGCTGCACAAGAAAATGCCGCTGGGCAGCGGACTGGGTTCCAGTGCCGCCAGCGCCGTGGCCGGGGTGTTTGCCATCAACCAACTGATGGGCAATCCGTTGTCCCCCGCCGACCTGCTGCCCTTCGCCATGGAAGGAGAAAGGCTGGCCTGCGGCTCGGCCCACGCCGACAACGTAGCCCCCTCGCTGCTGGGCGGCTTCGTCGTCATCCGCAGCTACCAGCCGCTCGACATCATCCGCATTCCCACGCCCGACCGGTTGTACTGCACGCTGGTGCACCCGCAGATCGAGGTCAACACCAAAGATGCCCGCCACATCCTCAAGAAAGAAATCTCCCTCCAGAAAACCATCACGCAGATGGGCAACGTGGCCGGGCTGATTGCCGGACTGATGCAGGCCGACTACGCCCTCATCGGTCGCTCGCTGGTAGACGTGATCGTTGAACCCGTGCGCGCCATCCTGATTCCGGGTTTCGGGGAGGTGAAGGTGGCGGCCCTGGGGGCGGGGGCATTGGGTTGCAGCATCTCCGGTTCCGGCCCCTCCATGTTCGCCCTCAGCAGCGACGCCGATACGGCCGCCGGGGTCGGGGCGGCGATGCAGGCGCGGTTCGCCCACCTCCGCATCGAAAGCGAGGTGTACGTATCGGGCATCAACCGCGTGGGGCCGGTGGTGATGGAGTAGAGGTGGGAGCTTAAAGTTTTGAAAAGAGCTGGGGGATGTCAATGGCTATCCGTTAGCTACTTAATTCTACTCCGTTAAATCCAGATTGCAGGCTTGGTTTGGGGTTGACGTTTTTAACGATGTCATTCTGAGCGATAGCGAAGAACCTGGTTAGGATTTTAGTGCAGAACCCTGAACAAGCGGAACGCCGCCCGGATTCTTCGCTAAAGTTTACCCTGAACAGCGTGAAGGGCCAGAATGACAACCTTGGGAGATCGCCAATCAGTAAAATCAGCATTTGAGTTTAATCTAACAAAGTAGAATTAAAAACCAAGCTCCTTTCAGCGCTGAACAGCGGTTTTGAACTTGTCTATTGCTACGACATAAATGTTGTGGTACGTAAATTCGTTATCCGTATTACCAATTCAGAATCAAGCATCTACCCCGTGCAACTCTACAGCACCAACCGCCAGAGCCCCCCGGTTTCGCTCGAAGAAGCCCTCTTCCGGGGCTTGCCGCCCGACCAGGGGTTGTACCTGCCCGACACCCTTCCCGTATTGCCGGAAAGTTTCTTCCGGGATATGCACCTCCTTCCGTTCCGGGAGATTGCCGTCCGGGTAGCGGTTGCCTTGCTGGGCGAGGCCGTCCCCGCGAACGTCCTGCGCGAGGTCGTGTACCGGGCCATCGATTTCGACGCGCCGGTCGTGCCGGTTGGGGAGACCTACGCGCTGGAACTCTTCCACGGTCCCTCCATGGCCTTCAAGGATTTCGGGGCGCGGTTCATGGCCGGTCTGATGGCGCACTTCCTCCAACAATCCCGGCGGGAGGTCCACATTCTGGTGGCTACCTCGGGCGACACGGGCGGGGCAGTGGCGCAGGGATTTTACCGCGCGCCGGGCATCCGCGTCACCATTCTCTACCCGAGCGGGAAGGTGAGCGACATTCAGGAGAAACAACTCACCACGCTCGGCGGCAACGTGACGGCCCTGGAGGTGGAAGGCACGTTCGACGATTGCCAGCGGCTGGTCAAGGAGGCGTTTCTGGACCCGGAACTGAACCAGACCTACACCCTCTCTTCCGCCAACTCCATCAACATTGCCCGGCTCATCCCGCAGACGTTCTACTATTTCTACGCCTACGCCCAGGTCCGGCACTTGGGTAAGCCCCTGGTGTTTTCGGTGCCGAGCGGCAACTTCGGCAACCTGAGCGCCGGGGTGATTGCCCGGCGAATGGGCCTGCCGGTGCACCGGTTCATCGCCGCCACCAACCGCAACCGGGTCGTGCCTCACTACCTGATCACCGGCGATTACGCACCGGAACCTTCGGTGGAAACGATTTCCAATGCAATGGACGTGGGCAGTCCCAGCAACTTCGCCCGGCTGCAAGTTCTGTTCGGCAACCAGGTCGACCAGTTTCGGACCCTCCTGACCGGGGCCTCCTACGACGACCAGCAAACGCGGTCGGCGATGCGCCACGTTTACCAAACCACCGGCTACGTAATGTGTCCGCACACCGCCGTGGCCTACCTGGGACTGCGGGATTACCTGGCAACGGCCAGCCAGCCCGTGACCGGGGTATTTCTGGCAACGGCGCACCCGGCCAAATTCGGGCCGACCGTGGAAGCCGCCATCGGGGCGAAGGTGCCCCTGCCCGAACGCCTGGCGGCCCTGCTCGACCAACCCAAGCAATCCGTGCCGATGTCGAACCGCTTCGACGATTTCAAGGCATGGCTTACGGCAGGTCATAAGTCGTAAGTTGGTAAGTCGCAAGTTAAAAATACATTCAATACGCTGCTAATAAGGTAATTACGCAATAAAAGAGTGCCAATTGTTTCGGGTCCTGTGCTTACCCCGGGCGTCTTTCTTCCACAGACTATCCACCACCGACGGCGGTTCATTGATAATTGTGGTTCGTAGTTCGACAAGCTCACTATCGCTTTCGACAAGCTCACTATCGCTCACCATGACAATTGATCATTGACTATGCAAGCCATTCTGATTCAATCGCCCGGCGGGCCGGAGCAGCTTCAACCCGGCGAATGGCCAACGCCCGCGCCTGGCCGGAGTCAGGTGTTGGTGAAAGTAGCGGCCACGGCCCTCAACCGGGCCGACACTTTGCAGCGCCAGGGCCAGTATCCTGCCCCACCCGGCGCGAGTCCGATTCTGGGGTTGGAGTTGGCGGGAACGGTGGTGGAAACCGGCGAAGGCGTTTCGCGCTGGCAGCCCGGCGACGCGGTGTTCGGCCTGCTGTCCGGCGGGGGCTACGCCGAATACGCCGTGATCCACGAAGCCATGGCCTTGTCCGTTCCGCCCAATTTAACGATGACCGAAGCCGCGGCCCTGCCCGAGGTTTTCCTGACGGCTTTCCAGGCGTTGAACTGGCTGGCGC
>JACMKY010000526.1 GCA_014379925.1 Cytophagales bacterium
CCGTCGTTGTTGGTATCCTGGTACTTGATGTCACCCGGTTTCTTCAGGTATTTGGCCGCTTCCGATTCCTCGGCGGTTCCCCAGGTTCCCAGGTGGACGTACCCGAAGAAAGACCCTACGGGTTCTCCTTCCCGGATGATGCCGCGGCCGGAAAAAATATCTGCCCCCCCGGTCAGGGCCAATACCTTGTTCTTGTTGACCGAAATGTTGAAGGTGGTGTTCCAGGAGAAATCACCCGCGTTGATGTTGGCCGTGTTCAGTCCTACCTCAACGCCGCGGTTCTCCATGCTGCCGATGTTCTTGCTGACGGTGGTGAAACCGCTGCTGGAGGGCACCGGGGCACTCAGGAGCATATCGGTCGTCAGTTTGCGGTAAATGTCCACTTCCAGCGAAACCCGGTTCTGAAACAAGCCCAATTCAATGCCGGCGTCCACTTGCTGCGTCTTTTCCCATTGCAGATCCGGATTGGCTAACCGGTTGATGCCGATGCCGATCGTGCGGGCGCCGTTGAAGATGACCGAATAATTGCCCATTCCGGCCAGGGCCTGGTAAGCGGTAATTTCGGAGTTGCCGGTTACCCCGTAGCTGGCCCGCACTTTCAGGTTGGAGATCCCGGGAATGTTTTTAAGAAACTCCTCTTCCGATACCCGCCAGGCCAGGGCCGCCGAAGGAAAAAAGGCGTAGCGGTTGGCCGACCCGAACTTGGAGGAACCGTCCGCCCGCCCGGTAAACGTGATCAGGTACTTGTCCTTCAAGCCGTAGTTCACCCGGCCGAAATACGAGTTGAGTCCGTAGGCACTGGCCGACGAACCGGAGGCTACCAGGTTGGCGCCGGCGCCCAGGTTGTTGAACTGGAAGTAGTCGTCCTGAAAACTCTGGGCCCGGGCAATGGCACTGAACTGGTCGACGTGCTGCCAGGAGAGACCCAGCAACGCGTTGAAGGAATGGATGTCGGCGATGCGTCGGTTGTAGGTGAGGTAATTCTCGAATTGCCAGGAGTTGTACCGATCGCTGGTCACGGAGGCATCACCCCCTTGGTTGCGGGAAATGTAGTTGAGCGTGCGACTGCCGTAGTAGTCGGTGCGCTGGTTGATGACGTTGGTGCCGATGGTCGACCGCAAATCCAGGCCCTTGGCCAGGGTGATGTTCGCGTACACGTTGCCCAGCATCGTTTGGGTCTTCACGTAATACAGCCGATCCGTGACGATGTTGACCGGATTGCCGCCCCCTTCCATTCCCGGGTAATCTTCGTTGCCGCCCCATTTTCCGTCCGGATATTTTACCGGGATGATGGGCAGCGCCTCCAGTACCTGCCGCATCGCAATGATGCCCCCACCGCCCAGCGGGTCAATCTGGCTTTCGTTCTGGTCGTTGTAACCCAGGCTGCCGCCCACCTTCAGCCAGTCCTTGAGCTGACTGTCGAAAACGAAACGACCTGAATAACGCTTCAGCCAAGATTCCCGGATCAACCCGTTCTCGTTGCGGTAGCCCAGGTACACCCCGAAATTGTCCTTGGCGTTGCCGCCGCTGAACGACAACTGATGGTTCTGGGTAAAGGCCTTTTGGGTGGCTTCCTTCTGCCAGTCGGTGTCGTAGAGGGGCTGGCCGTTCGCGTCGAAAAGCAACGGGTTGGTTCTTTTCAACTGGGGGTCCTTGTACTTGCCCCCCGCAAAGCCAACCGGATCGTACTTCTGGGCATTCAGGTAGGCCGCATCCTCCACCAGCAGGAATTCCCGGGAGTTCAGCAAGTCCAGCTTGCGCGTCAGCACGCCCACGCTGAAGTCGGTGTCGTAGTTGACCCGGCCTCCTTCCTGACTCCCCCGTTTGGTGGTGACCAGGATTACCCCGTTGGCACCCCGGGCGCCGTAAATGGCGGTGGCCGAAGCGTCCTTGAGTACTTCAATGGAGGCGATGTCGTTGGGGTTGATGTAGTCGATGGGGGTGCTGCCGTTGACCAGTCCCGTCGCGTTGAGGATTACCCCGTCGATCACGTAAAGGGGGTTGTTGGTGACGCTCACCGAGGTGTTGCCCCGGATGCGGATGTTGGAGCGGCCACCGGGCCGGCCGGAATTCACCGACACGTTTACCCCGGTGATGCGGCCGGCCAGGCTCTGGTTGAGGGAAGCGGCGGGGCGTTCCTGGAGGGTCTCGGCTTTGACGGTTCCGACCGCCCCGGTCAGGTCGGACTTGCGCTGTACTCCGTAACCAACCACCACTATTTCCTCCAAGGCTTTGGTATCGGGGGCCAGGCGCACGTCGATGGCCGTGCGCTCGTTGATGGCCACCTCCTGGGGTGCGTATCCGATGAAGGAGAAGACCAGCGTTCCGTTGCCATTCGGTACGGTCAACGCGTAGGTTCCGTCCGAACCGGTGGCGGTGCCGGTAGTGGAGCCTTTCAACACCACACTTACCCCCGGCAGGGGTTGTCCCCCGTCGTCGGTGACTTTCCCTTTGATGTTGATGGCTAGCGGGCGGCTCCCAACCAGATCCCAATCCGCCGGCGCATTCCTTTCCATCAGGGTTGCCCCATTATCCACCCGAACGTATCCAACGCCGTAGGAAGGCGTTGCGAAGGCTGTGCCGGTGCCCAGGTAAGCAACGACGAGCAGTGCCAGGGATGGTAGCATCCGGCACTTTAACGTCTGCAAGTGCAATCGTAGGGGGTTTTTCATACGCGCGAATGGTTTAATAGTTTGTTGAGGTCAATTTTGAAGCATTACCCGTCAAAATATGAAAACCCGTGAAAACCACTGTCCTGTACTTACCTGCTGGCCATTTTTTTCCGAAATGCCCCTCCACGAGCGAACGGGACGGACAATGAGTACAAGATCCTGATTGGTGGGGAGGGAATACAGAAGTTACCGGACGCAAAAGCGCCGAGGAAAGGCAGCATTGGGGATGAAATGCGGGTTTACTTAGACAACACCCACCAAAAAATGTCCGGTAAGCTGGCGAATAGATTTCTAGAAGAAGGTTGTCATCGGGTAGCGCTCACCCCGGGAAGGAAAAACGCTGATTTTGCGGTTCATCGACCA
>JACMKY010000527.1 GCA_014379925.1 Cytophagales bacterium
ATCAATTGTTTTTTGAAATAGTATGTTCCAGTTAAACCATTAAACAGAAACGTTTACTCTGTTTTCTTTATTTAATTGAAGTGTAATTTTATACATAACATAAATATTGTACTGCTTTTGCTTGTTTACTTAATTTTGTTTGCTCAGGCTACAGTTTGGTAATGAAGAGTCATCTTCAGTGAAATGATTATTCAACTTCAATCTGACCAAGCAGAATTAGGTGAAAAAAATTGCTTTAGATTAATTGACAGTTCGATTTCATGAAACCTTCAACCCGCCATTTCGGGATTGCGGCGCTTGGTTTGCTTGCCGCCTGCTCCTCCCCCACCAAGCCCGTGCCCGACGAGCGAAAACCGGTACGGCTGATCACGCTGGACCCGGGCCATTTTCACGCGGCGCTGGTGCAGAAGAAGATGTACGACCGGGTTGATTCGGTCGTGCACGTCTACGCCCCGGCGGGTCCGGACGGGCCGGAGCACCTGAAGCGGATCGAAGGCTACAACGCCCGGCCGGAAGCGCCTACGCGTTGGTGGGAAGAAACGTACGTCGGAGCGGATTACCTGGAAAAAATGCGGCGGGAGAAGCCGGGCAACGTGGTCGTCATTTCCGGCAACAACCGCAAGAAAACCGAATACATCCAGCAATCGGTGAACGCCGGGCTGCACGTGCTGGCCGACAAGCCCATGTGCATCGATTCGGCGGGCTTTGTCCGCCTTCGGGAAGCCTTCCAAACCGCGGCCCGGAACCGGACCCTGCTCTACGACATCATGACGGAGCGCTCCGAAATTACGACCGTGCTGCAAAGGGAACTGTCCCGGATACCCGCCGTATTCGGTGCGTTGCAGCAGGGCAGTCCCGCCGACCCCGCCGTGACGAAGGAGAGTGTGCACCATTTCTTCAAGTACGTCTCCGGCAGCCCCCTCAAACGGCCGGCCTGGTTCATGGACGTGGCCCAGCAGGGCGAGGGCCTGGTGGACGTTACCACGCACCTGGTGGACCTGGTGCAGTGGGCGTGCTTCCCGGAGCAGCCGCTCGACTACCGGAAAGACGTGGCCGTAATCACGGCCCGGCACTGGCCCACCCGGATGTCGCGCGGCCAGTTTGCGCGCCTGACGCAACTGCCCGATTTTCCGGATTTTCTGCGGAAGGACTTAGTCGACGACAGTGTGCTGAACGTGTATTCGAACGGGGAAATCACCTACCAGCTCCGCGGCGTGCACGCCAGGGTGTCGGTCACCTGGAACTACCAGGCTCCGGAAGGCGCGGGCGACACCCATTTTTCGGTGATGAAAGGGTCGGCCGCCCACTTGGTCATCCGGCAAGGAGCGGCAGAAAAGTACGTTCCCCAGTTGTACATCGAACCCGTCGGGGCCGACCTGGCCACCGGCTACGAAGCGGCGCTGACCGGGGCGTTCGAAACCTTGAAGCGCACCTACCCGGGCGTGGAACTGGCCAGGCGGGCGAACGGATGGCAGGTAGTGATTCCGGAGGTCTACCGCACCGGTCACGAAGCGCACTTTGCCGAGGTGACCGAGCGGTTTCTGCGCTACCTGGCAGCCGGCAAACTACCCGACTGGGAAGTGCCGAACGTGATTGCTAAATACTACACCACCACCCGGGCGTTGGCGTTGGCCCGGGAAAACGGCAAAAAAGTGTCCTTGAAGTAAGTAGCAAGGCCGGATGATTGGATGTAGCTAATAATTTTTGTTTCTTTGACATCCGCAACCGGCGTGCGGTTGATGAATTCCCCCTTTCCCTTTCTCACCTAATCCAATTCCTTTCTTATGAAAAACAATTCTTTACCCATTAATCGAAGTTTCATTTTTGCCTTGCTGTTCTTAAGCTCGTTTTCCGTTTTCGCCCAAAAAAAAATCACTGGTAAGGTAACCGACGGGGAAACGAAAGGCGGGGTTCCGGGGGCGGCGGTGGTGGTGAAAGGCGAAAACAAAGGCACCGCCACCGACGCGGAGGGCAATTATTCGCTGGACGTACCCACCGGCAGTACGCTGGTATTCTCCTCCATCGGCTACGCGGCACAGGAGATCGCCGTGGGCAACCAGACCGTCATCGACGTAACCCTGGCCGCGGACATCAAGGCCCTGACCGAAGTGGTCGTGACGGGCTACGGCACGCAATCCAAGCGGGACATTACCGGGGCAGTGGCCACCATCGACGCCAAGCAATTGTTGACCACGCCTTCCACCAACCTGGGGCAGGCTTTGCAAGGCAAAGTGGCGGGCGTAACGGTGGGAAATGAAAACAGTCCGGGTGGCGGGGTAATGGTTCGTATCCGGGGCTTCGGCACCATCAACGACAATTCACCGCTCTACGTGATCGATGGCGTTCCCACCAAGGGCAACCTGAACACCCTCAACCTGAACGACATTGAGTCCATGCAGATTCTCAAGGATGCCTCGGCCGCTTCCATCTACGGTTCGCGGGCGGGCAACGGGGTCGTGATCGTGACCACCAAAAAGGGAAAAGCCGGCAAGCCCGTCTTCACCTACGATATGTACTACGGTACGCAGCGGCCGGGCAAGTTGCTGGACATGCTCAACACCCCGCAGTACGCCCAACTCGTTTGGGAATCGCGCCGGAATGCCGGGGCGGTGGGGGCCAACGGGAACCCGGCCCACGCCCAGTTCGGCAACGGAGCCGAACCGGTGATCCCGGACTATATTTTTCCGGCCGGGGCCTCGGAAAACGACCCCCGGGTGGCCCGGGATGCCGACGGAAAATACATCAACTACGGCCAGAACATCGATGCCGCCGATTTCAACCGAACCAAGTGGTTGATTACCCGGGCCAACAAGGAGGGCACCAACTGGCTCGACGAAATTTTCAACCCGGCCCCCATCCAGAACCACCAGCTCGGGGTTTCCGGGGGCAACGAAACCGGGCGGTACGCGATGTCGCTGAATTACTTCGACCAGGAGGGCACGATGCTCTACACCAACTTTAAACGCTACTCGCTGCGGGCCAATACCGAATTCAACGTCAACAAGCGCGTGCGGATCGGGGAGAACTTCCAGGTTGCCTTCAGCCAGCGGGTCGGCCAACCCAACGGCAACAACGCGGAAGGCAACCCCACCTCCTTTGCTTACCGCATTCAACCCATCATTCCGGTGTACGACGTGTCGGGGGTGACCTTCGGCGGCACCCGCGGCACCGACCTCGACAACGCCAACAACCCCGTCGGCAACCTCTGGCGCAACAAGGACAACATCCAGAAGGAAGTCCGCCTGTTCGGCAACGCCTACGCCGAGGTGGATATCCTGAAGAACCTGACGGCCAAGACCAGCTTCGGCATCGACTACAACCTCTTCAACTTCCGCAACTACACCATTCGCGACATTGAAACCGCCGAAGCCCGGGGTTCGAACAGCCTGCAAACCACCAACAACTACGAATGGACCTGGACGTGGTACAACACGTTGACCTATAACCTCTCGCTCGGCGAGAACCACCGTTTCAATTTTCTGGTGGGCACCGAATCCATCAAGGATTACTTCGAATTCTTCGATGCTTCCCGCACCAACTTCGCCTCCGATGACCTCGAAAACCGTTACCTGAGCGGGGGAACCGGCGTTCAGACCAACAACGGGGGCGCCTCCAACTGGGCGTTGGCTTCCGAATTTGCCAAGGTGAACTACGCGTTGGCCGATAAGTATTTGCTGGAAGGCACGTTGCGCCGCGACCGGTCTTCCCGTTTTGCTTCCCAGTTCCGGTCGGCGGTTTTCCCCGCTTTCAGCGCGGGATGGGTTTTGTCGGAAGAAGGGTTTGCCAGCGGCACGCGCCCCTGGCTGGACCGGGCCAAAGTCCGGGTCGGTTGGGGACAGACGGGTAACCAGGAAATTGGCAACTACAATTCGATCAACCAGTTTGCCACCAACCCCATTACTTCCTTCTACGACCTGAACGGCTCGCGTACTTCGGCGGTACCGGGCTACGAATTGACGCAATTCGGCAACGCCAAGGCCAAGTGGGAAACCACCACCTCGACCAACGTCGGCCTGGACGTCAGCTTGCTCAACGGCAAAATCGACCTGGCCTTTGACTGGTATACCCGCCTCACCTCCGACATGCTGTTCCCGGTGGCGACGCCCGGCACGGCGGGGGTGGGTACGGCCCCCTTCCAGAACATCGGTTCGATGCGAAACCGCGGGATCGACCTCGCGCTGTCCTACAACGGCCAGGCCCTCAACGACCAATTGACCTACAGCGTCGGCGGCAACATCAGCACCTACCGGAACGTGGTGACCCGCACCACCGGCGACCCGAATACCCAGTACTTCGGCATCAACGACGAGCGGATCCAGAACTTCGTCGTCACCCAGCAGAATTACCCCATTTCTTCCTTCTTCGGCTACACCCTCGACGGCATTTTCCAGACCGACGACGAAGCCGCCGCCGCGCCCGTCAACAACCTGGGCACCAACCAGAACCGGGCGGGCCGGTTCCGGTTCCGGGACGTGAGCGGACCCAACGGCGTGCCCGACGGCGTGATCAACACCCAGGATTTGTCCATCATCGGCAGTCCGCACCCGGATTTTACGTACGGGCTCAACGTAAGCGTCAATTACAAGAACTTCGGGTTGACGCTTTTCGGACAGGGTGTACAGGGCAACCAGATTTTCAACTACGTCAAGTACTGGACCGACTTCCCGACCTTCGGCGGCAACCGGAGCACGCGCATGCTCAACGACTCCTGGCGACCCGGCAAGACGGATGCGGTCCTTCCGCAATTGACCTCGAGCGACCAGGTGAGCATTCTGCCTTCTACCTATTACCTGGAAAACGGCTCCTACTTCCGTTTGAAAAACGTCCAGTTGACGTATACCCTACCCAGTTCGTTGCTCTCGAAACTGCTGCTGGGCTCGGTTCGCGTCTACGTTCAGGGACAAAACCTGCTGACTGCCACGGATTATTCGGGGATGGACCCGGAAATCAACCTCCGCAACTACAGTTCCAACAATGACCGCCAGATCGGCGTAGACGGGGGAGCGTACCCGACTGCCCGACAGTACATCGTTGGCGTTAACCTGAGCTTTTGAGTGGCTGAGTTGATGAGTAACGTGGATGGATGGGTTTGTAAACGACGAGGATGGGTTTCTTAGGGGATTCTCAACGTCGTTTATTCCTCTCCTCCCTGCTTGACCGCCGCTTTTTCAGTTACCTGATTCACCCCAAAAACCGTTGAGAAGATGAAAAAAATTGCAGTTCTGATGAGTACCCTCCTGCTGACCCTGTTCAGCGCCTGCTCAGATTCGTTCCTGGAAGTACAACCCAAGGCGGCGCTGAGCGGGGCAACCTTGCAAAACATCAACGGGGTAAATTCCCTGCTGGTGGGTGCGTATTCCTTGCTGGACGGCTGGGCAACGCCCGAGGGTGCCTACCGTTCCTATCAAGTGGGCGCCGACAACTGGGTCTACGGCAGCGTCGCCTCCGACGATGCCTACAAAGGCACCATCGCCGGTGATCAGCCGCCCATCTCGTTGATTGAGCAGGGCAACATTGCGGCCGACAACGTTTACTTCCGGGGAAAATGGCGGGGCATGTACGACGGCATTGCCCGGACCAACGACGTTTTGCAGACCTTGGCCAAGGTAGCGGACGCTCCGGACGCCGACCGCCGGCAGATTATCGCCGAAGCCCGGTTCCTGCGGGGACACTACCACTTCGAGTTGAAAAAGATGTACAACCAGGTTCCCTACATTGACGAAACCACCTACGATCCCAACAACCTGGAAAGCACCAAGATGCCCAACGCCGCCGACATCTGGCCCCAGATTGAGGCCGACCTGAGCGCGGCCTACGAAGTGCTTCCCCCCAGGCAAACCCAACCCGGACGCGTGACCAAGTGGGCGGCGGGAGCCACGCTGGCAAAAGCGTATCTGTACCAGAAGAAGTACGCCGAAGCCAAAACGTTGTTCGCCGCCATCGTGGGCAGCGGCCAGTACCGGTTGGTGGAAAGGTACCACGATAATTTCCGGGCCGTTACCAACAACAACGCGGAATCGATTTTCGAAGTCCAGTACTCCGTCAACGACGGGGCTTCGGGTGGTGAAAACGGAAACAGCGGTTCCACGCTGAACTATCCCTACGGTGGCGGGGGCGTAACAACCTGCTGTGGCTTCTTTCAGCCTTCGCAAAACCTGGTCAATGCCTTCAAGACGGGTGCAAACGGCCTGCCTTTGCTGGAAACCTTCAACAGCGAAGACGTAACCAGCGATCAAGGATTGGAAGCCACCCAACCTTTTGTCCCCTACGCGGGTACCGTGGATCCCCGCCTGGATTGGACGGTTGGGCGACGCGGCATTCAGTACCTGGACTGGGGCGTCCATCCCGGCAAAACCTACGTCCGCGATCAGGCGTACGGAGGCCCTTATTCACCCAAGAAGCACGTTATGTACCGGTCCGACGTGGGAACCAACACATTTGCCGGCAACCCCCGCCTGAACGCCAACAATTACCGGATGATCCGTTATTCGCACGTGTTGCTCTGGCTGGCCGAAATTGAGGTTGAGTTGGGCAATCCGGAAGCGGCCCGCGGGTACGTGAACCAGATTCGGCGGCGAGCCGCCAACGCGGACGGTTTCGTAAAGAAAGCCGACGGAACCCCGGCCGCCAGCTACGTGATCCGGGAATATACCGCCGCCTGGACGGACCAGGCCCTCGCCCGGCGAGCGGTTCAGTTCGAGCAACGGCTGGAATTCGGCATGGAGGGCCACCGCCGCTTTGATCTGGTCCGTTGGGGCATTGCCGCCCCAACCCTCAACGCCTACTACGCGGCGGAAGCAACGAAGCGTTCCTACCTGAGGGGCGTCCAGTTCGTCCCGGGCAAGCACGAGTACTTCCCCATTCCCTTGCAGGAGATCCTCAACAGCCAGGTGGGCGGCAAGACTACGTTGACCCAAAATCCCGGGTATTAGCATCCGGCGATTGAATGAAAAATGGGGCAGACCCGAAAGCCTGGTCTTCAATGGCCAGGCTTTCGGGTCTGCCCCATTTTTGTTCGGGTAGCTGGTGCCTGACGGGTTGACCGGTTACCCGACGTCGGCTTTTTGGGTTGCCCTCGATTGGTTGCCCCAGGCCATCAAAAAAACCCTCGTTACGAATGGCTATCAGACGGGGCAGCCCCGGCAAAATCCGTCTTCTTTGAGGGGCCGACGCGGGTTCCTACTTTTTTCCGTCTCAAACTTCACGCAAGCTTAACGATTGTTTAACCTACCTCTCTCGCCCCTTGATTAGTTTTGACCCACCGAATGCGATCCTTCCCAGGCCCGCCTCACCACCCAACCCGAATCCGTCCGATGAAAACCAGGTTTTTACTTCTTCTCGCCGCCGCATGGCTGCCTTCGGCGCTACTGGCACAATCCTACCAGGTCACCGGGAAAGTCACCGACCGGGCGACGGGAGAACCCCTCCCGGGCGTCAACGTGGCCCTTCTCAACACCACCCAAGGCACCGTAACGGACGTTGACGGAAGCTTCGTCCTCCCAAACCTGGCGGCCCAATCCTACCGGATCGGGTTCAGCTTCATCGGCTACAAAACGCAGGCTTTGGTGGTTCGCGTGCCGCAGGAAGGCGAACTGACGCCCGCCCTCGAAAGCGACGTGATTGGCCTGGATGCCGTAGTGGTGACTGGCCAAGGCCTGGAAGTAGCAAAACGACGCCTTTCGACCAACGTGAGCACCATTGGGCGAGCGCAGATCGAACGCTCACCCGCCACGCGGCTCGACCAGCTGTTGCAGGCCCAACTGCCCAACGCGCAGATTCGCCTCAACACCAGTCAGCCGGGGGCCACTTCGATGATCCGCTCGCGCGGGGTGGTGTCGGCGGCGGTGTCGGCCACGCCGGTCATTTACGTGGACGGGGTGCGGATGGATAACCTCAACACGGCGGCCACGCTCAGCCTCAACACCTCCGGCAACCGCCACAACGGCGACGCCACCGGGTCGGTGGCCGACATTCCGCTCGAAAACATCGACCGCATTGAATACATCAGCGGCGGGGCGGCCACCACGCTCTACGGCTCGGACGCGGCCAACGGCGTGATCCAAATCTTTACCCGGCGCGGCGGGGCGGGCACCACGCGCGTAAGCCTGGAAACCAACGTGGGCGCGGAAACGCCCACCACCGATTTCTATTACTTCGATCGCACGGCCGATCTGCTCTTCCGGGATGGACTCTACCAGCAGTACCGCCTGGCGATGGACGGGGGCAACCAGAATTTCGGCTACAGCTTCTCGGGCAGTTTCCTGGACACGGAGGGCACGCGCATCCACCGTCAAAACGCGAATCGCCGCTACGACTTCCGCACTTCGTTCAAGGCCAAACCCAACGCCAAGATCACCTACCTCTCCTCGTTCGGCTTCAGCAACAGCCGTTTTTCGCGGGTTCGCAACGGCAACGCGGGCGGTTACACCGGCCTGTGGTTTGCGGAAGCGGGGCAATCGGCGCCCGGCTTCGGGTTCAACAACCGGCTCGACGACCTCAACGAAGAAGAGTACGGCCGCGTGGCGGAGTTCGTGAGCAAGGCGGAGGCGTTGCAAAACTACGGCGGCAACACCAACCGCTTCCAGACCTCACAGTCGCTGGAATTCACGCCGCTGCCCCAACTCCGCCTCAAGGGCACGGCCGGACTGGACTTCCGCAGCAGCAGCGAGAAGGGCATCGAAACCAACGAATACCTCATTCACACCAAGGTGGTGGCGGCCAACACCGAAAATCGCGGGCGCATCAGCCGCTACGAGCGCCGCTTCGCCGGCCTGACCCTGGAGGCCACCGCTCAGCACACGGCCAACTGGCGGGACTTCTCTTTCATCTCCACGCTGGGTTCGCAGCTGTTCCGCAACGAAGACAACCAGGTTGAACTCACCGGCGAGGACCTGCGCGAAGGCTCGCAGCTCGTCTCGGATGCCTCCGTGCGCAGCGGCCGCGACCTGCGGTTGCAGGTGGTGAACTACGGGATCTACGCGCAGGAAAACGTGGGCTTCCGGGAGAAGTACTACCTGGAATTCGGATTGCGGGCCGACGGCAATTCGGCCTTCGGGGCCAACATCGGCTTGCAAACCTACCCGAAAGTGGGCCTTTCGTACATCTTGTCGGAAGAAGGTTTTATGCAGCGGATTCCTTTCCTTTCTTCGGCCAAGCTCCGCGCCAACTACGGCGTGGCCGGCAATTTTCCCCCGCCCTTCGCCAACGAGCGCACCACCGGATTCAGCCCCTTCCTGAATGCTTCCACGGCGCGGTTCGGCCAGTACGGTAACCCGGACCTGCGTCCGGAAAAAACCTATACCTTCGAGGCCGGCACGGACCTGAGTCTGGCCAACGACCGTTTTTCCGTGGGATTCACCTACTACCACGCCACCACGCGCGATGCTCTGCTGTGGGTGCCGCTGGCGCCTTCCATCGGCGAACCGGTGCAATTGCAGAACGTGGGCAAAATCCTGAACCGGGGCGTGGAAATTGCCGCTAACTTCGCCGTAATCAATAACCAGAACCTGACCCTGCGTTTGAATGCTTCGCTCAACACGCTCCATAACCGCGTGCTGAGTACGGGGGGTACGGCCCCGTTTGCCATCAATGGCTTTTCGGCCCGCACGGTCCAGTCGCTGGTGGCGGAGGGACAGGAGATGGGCGTGATCCGGGGATCGCGGGCTACCTTCGGACCGGACGGAACCCTGTTGGAAAGCGACCCGGTGGCCTACATTGCCAATCCGCTGCCGAACACGTTCGGGAACCTGGGACTGAACCTGGCTTACCAGAGCCGCCTCACCTTCTTTGCTACCGCCGACTACCAAACGGGCGCCCAGCAACACAGTTTCGACCGCCAGTTTCGCTTCAACCACGGACTCGACGAGCCCCGGGTACCGGCCAAAGCCCTCGCGGACGCGGGCAACAGCCGTAACGCGCTCTGGCTCAACGTAACGAACGTATTCGTGGAAAGCACGGACTACCTGAAGGTGCGGCTCGTCGGCGTCAACTACAGCTTACCCCCGAAGTGGCACGGTAAAATTGTGAAGGGGATCGAAGTGGGTTTCACGGCCGTGAATCCGTTCAACTTCGCCGCCTCCTCGTTCGACCCCGAAGTGGACCATTCCGGGTCGCGGGATCCCGATCCCAATAGCCTGACGGGTACGGCCCAAAACGGGGCTTCGGTCGGCGGCTTCAACTACTCCACTTCTTCCCCCAACCGCCAGTGGCTCGGCAACGTGCGCATCCGGTTTTAGATCGTGAAGAATTGGTTGAACGCGTATGACCCAACGCGAAAGATCATTTTCGCGGGAGCCCGCTTCCGTGAAATTTCCAGACAAAACACCGGGATTTATCCTCAGCAATCGTTCATTCCAGCCAACCCCAACCACGATCAACTCCGTGAAAAAAATATTGTTCGTCTCCCTTTTGACCCTGCTCACCAACGCTTGCAAGGTAGAAAACCCCAACGTGACCGAAGACGTTTTCCTGGACTCTTTTGGCTCGATGAACGCCTGGCTGCGCGGTACCGAACGGCAGTTTGCCACCACCCTCAACGCCGTAATCGAATTCACCGAACTGGCGTCGGACAACTACTTCAACAACCGCACGCTCAGCAGCAAGGTGTTTGACATCCCGACCATCCTCGACACCGATCCCGACGTGAACACGATCCAGTCGCGCATCCACACCCTGCGGGCGCAGGCGGAGTACGGGCTGAGCGTGGTCGCCACCCGCGACGCCCGCACGACCGACGCGCAGCGCGCCGAACTGCATTTTTACAAGGGCTTGGCGCACTTACTGGCCGGCGAACTGTTCGTGGCCCTGCCCGCCGAGCGGTTGGGCCGACCGCTGCCGCCGGGTGAACACCTTAACGCGGCCATCGCCGAATTCGAGCAAGCCATTCAACTCAACGGCACGGCGGCCAACGCCAACTCCGTGGGCTACCGGCTGGCCATCGCCCGGGCCTACCGGGGGCTGGGCAACAAAGCGGAGGCGGTTGGTTTCGCCCGCCAGGCGCTGACGGCGGGCGCGGGCTACCTCCGCACCAGCCGCTACGACGCCGTGAACAGCCTTCGCAACGAGTTCCAGTTCTACATCTTCGACAGCGGCAACGATGAATTTCAGCCCCTGCCCCGCCTCGACTTCCTGGACCCCAAGTACTTCAGCACCAGCAACACCGACACCAAGCCCGTCGCTTTCCTGAAGGCCGAAGAGGCGCACCTGATCATCGCCGAACAACAACTGGCCGACAATGAACTGGGCAACGCCCGGCAAACGATGCAGAACCTGCTGATCCTGGTCGGTACGCGCGCCCGCACTTCCTTCAGCGACGCGGGGGAGGACCGGGGGAAGATCGGCGGCAACATCCGCCTTTACCCCGACAGTGCCGCTTACCGCGTGGCCGCCAGTGCCGACGACCCGCTGCGGAGCGGCTTGGTGCTCAACCGCAAGAGTGGCCCGGTGAACGTGTCCACCGTGTCGGGTACGTCGGTAACCGCCGCGCGGATTGAGGAGGCCGCCGGAGCCGACCAACTGCTGGAACTGCTTTACCTGCTGCGCCAGGAGGTTTTCATCGCCGAAGGCCGTCGCATCCACGACCTGGGCATTCGGTTTCCCGTGTCGGCAATCGAACGCAACGGCAACCCACTGGTGGAATCTGACGCCACCCAAGCGCAGATCCCGTCGTTCATTCCGCTCAATTTCGGCCTGGACAACTTCACGCTGGACCGAATCAACCGCACAGTAGTCATCCAATTCAACATGAACCGGATTCTGGTGCAAAACAAGACCTCACCTTTCGTGCTGCCCTTCCACTGAAGAGAAGCTGATTCGTTGGTGACGGGACGGATGGGATGATTTGAAAACCATTCAACCTACCCTGTTCAACGCGCCTGCCACCGGTTTTTCCGCCCCATCCGCCAAAGCCCAAAGAGAAGTTACTGGTCCGGGCACGAATTTGAAAACGCCGCAAAACTCATCCTCAGACCCTACTCAGCGGATAGCGCATTTGATAACTGGTCGTTGAACTGGAAGGCTATCTCGTCGAGCACTTCGCAGACGTCGGCGTGCGTGGGCGCTTCCACCAGCCGCAGGCGGTAGGGTTTGAAGTGGTCGATGCCCCGGAAGTAGTTGGTGTAGTGCGGGCGCATCTCGAAAATGCCCACCTTGGGACCTTTCCAGCGAACCGAGTAGGCCAGGTGCTGCTTGACCACGCCCACGCGCTGGCCGACGGTGGGCTTGGGCCGGTGCTGGCCCGTACGGAAGTAGTGTTTGATTTCGTCGAATACCCAGGGGTAGCCGATGGCCGCCCGCCCAACCATGATGCCATCCACGCCGTACCGGTTCCGGTAGGCCAGGGCTTTTTCGGGCGAATCGACGTCGCCGTTGCCGAAGATGGGGATGCGGATGCGGGAATTGTTTTTGATCGCCGCGATCAGGGTCCAATCGGCCTCGCCCTTGTACATCTGCACGCGGGTGCGGCCGTGCACGGTGAGCGCCTCGATGCCAATGTCCTGCAGGCGTTCGGCGACTTCGGTCACGTTCCGGGTCGAATCGTCCCAGCCCAGGCGGGTCTTCACCGTCACGGGCAGGGGCGTGGCCTTCACCACTTCGGCGGTCATGCGCACCATCTTGGGAATGTCCTGCAAGAGCGCGGCCCCGGCTCCCCGGCAGGCCACGTTTTTGACCGGACAGCCGTAGTTGATGTCGATCAGGTCGGGACCGGCTCCCGTGGCGATTTCGGCCGACATCCGCATGTGTTCGATGTCGCTGCCGAATAACTGGATGCCAACGGGGCGTTCGTATTCGAAGATGTCGAGTTTCTGCACGCTCTTGGCGGCGTCGCGGATGAGGCCTTCGGAGGAGATGAATTCGGTGTACATCAAATCCGCACCGTGTTCCTTGCACACGGCCCGGAAGGGCGGATCGCTCACGTCTTCCATCGGGGCCAGCAGCAGGGGAAACTCGCCCAGTCGTATGTTCCGGATTTGTACCAATTGGGTATGGCGTATTTTGGCGTAAATTTACGGGATTATGGATGATTACCGCAGAAATCCCAGCGCCACCGACGAAAAACGACCCGCGTACCGGTTGGTTTCTTTCCTCTCCTTTGCCGTGGGTGGCTGGCTGATTGCCAGTTTCGTGGCCGTTTTGCTGGTACCCGTCCTGTTGGGCGTCACGCCACTTTACCTGGCCTCCGTGCAGCAAAATCCATCGGCGCACCCGGAAGGCTGGGGCCCGATGATGCTGCTGCTGTCGCTGATTTCGCTGCTGACCTTCGTCGTTACCCCGGTCGTGTACCTGACCCGGGTGGAGCGCCGGCCCCTCGCCGACCTGAACGCCAACCCCAAACTGGAATGGCAGCCGGTGCTGGCCGGAATGGCCGTGGTCATTGCTTTTTCGCCCCTCATCGACCTAACCATCCAGTGGAACCAACTGCTCTCCCTGCCCGACTGGCTGGCGACCACCGAACGGTGGATGAAGCAGCAGGAAAGTACGCTGGAGGAACTGACCCAACTGCTGACCCGCTTCGACACGGTTCCCCGGCTGTTGATCGGTTTGCTGGTAATCGCGGTGATTCCGGCGGTGGGTGAAGAACTGGTATTCAGAGGGTTGCTGCAGAAAAAGTTGCAGGCCGTGGTCCGCAACCCCCACGTGGCCATCTGGACGACTGCCATCCTGTTCAGCGCCATCCACACGCAGTTCTACGGCTTCCTGCCCCGGATGCTGCTGGGCGCTCTCTTCGGTTACCTGTACGCCTGGTCGGGAAATTTGTGGCTGCCCATCGCGGCGCACTTCACCAACAACGCCTTGGGTGTCCTGCTGGCGTTCTTCAACGGACGCGGGTCGGACTACGACGTCGGAAATACCTCCTTCGCCACGTGGCCCCTGGTGCTGGCGTCCCTGCTGACGGTGACCGGCCTGTTGTTTTACCTGAGAAACCACTACCGACCGGTGCGCAACGCATGACTACCTGGCAGAAAGTCTTTGCCGCTCCTCAATCCTACCGGGCCGAAATGGTGCGGGCCATCCTGGAGGAACACGGCCTGAGTCCCCTCGTGGTTAACAAACAAGACTCCAACTATCATTTCGGCGAGCACGAGGTGTACGTGTTGCCCCACGACGTGTTGAGGGCACTAACCATCATTCGGGATGAGATCCAATTTTAGTCAGTTTTCCAACCTTCAGCAACGCGTCCTCACCGCCCTGGTGGCCCTTTCGATTCTGATTCCGGCGCTCCGTTACAGCGAATGGGCGTATTTCGTGGTTTTCTTCGCCATCAGCATGCTGACTATGCTGGAGTTTTACCGACTGGTGGGCCTGGACGACAACCAGCCCCTGAAATTTTACGGCACCTTCGTGGGGCTGTTCATCTACACGCTCACGTTTCTCATCGAGCACGGATTTACCGATGACCGGTACTACTTCCTGATTTCTCCGGTGGCTTCCTGCATCTTTTTCATCAAGCTCTACAAAAAAAACGAGCGCAAGCCCTTCACCAACATTGCCTTCACTTTCCTGGGGCTCATCTACGTGGCCGTTCCCATCGCCCTGCTGCACGTGTTCATCCTGCGGAACGGCGTGTACAGTTACCAGATCCTGCTGGGTTGCCTGTTTCTGCTGTGGGCCAGCGATACCGGGGCGTACTTCGCGGGGGTCCGCTACGGCAAGACCAAACTTTTCGAGCGGGTTTCGCCCAAGAAATCGTGGGAAGGCAGCGTGGGCGGGGCCCTGGCCGCCGGATTGACGGCCCTGGTACTCGGCTTCTCCTTCGGCGACCTCCCCGCCTGGCAGTGGTACGGCGTGGCGGTCATCATCGTGGTAGCGGGTACCTACGGCGACCTGGTGGAGTCGCTCTTCAAGCGAAGCATCGCCATCAAGGATTCGGGCAACAGCCTGCCCGGTCACGGCGGGTTCCTGGACCGCTTCGACGGCTTGCTGCTTTCGGCTCCCTTCATCGCCACCTTCCTGAGCATCGTTTGACGACGGGAAAGAAACGGCGGAGTGCCGCCCACCGTTGCGGGAAGCGGAGTGCCGCCCAGCGGGGTGCCGCCCAGTTGAAAAAGCCGCGTTGGGAAGCAAACAGGAAAAAGAAACGGGAATTTTGGGCTGGGTGAGAAAGTTCCGGCGGTTTTGGTGGTCGGGGTGGGGGCTTTCAGAACCCGTGCCCGTTAAGAAACGTTAAAAACGGCATGGCCGTGCGATTCGGCGGCATTGCTGTTGAACCAATGGTCGAAAATTCTTATCTTGAACTTTTAATCACCAAACGCTCGGTTCTTTGAAAACGAAATCCATCCTTGCGGGGGTTCTGCTGTCCCTGTTGTCAGCTTTGCCCATCTGGGCCCAAGGCGTGAACCCGACCGTGCAGTTTACGGGAATCATCATCGCGGGCGAGGAATCCACCCCCGTTCCCGGCGTGTACGTGATTATTCCCAAGGCGGGCCGGGCCACCGTTACCAACGATTACGGATACTTCTCGATGGCCGTGTTTCCCGGCGACAGCGTAGTGTTCAGTTCCATCGGCTACAAGAAGAAGTACCACATCGTTCCCCCCAAGACCACCGGCACCTACTCGGTAATCATCGACCTGATGGAAGACATCACCCAGTTGTCGCCGGTCACCATCTACCCCTTCCCGACGGAAGAGATTTTCAAGGAAAATTTCCTGGCCCTGCAACTGCCCGACGAGCGGGACCAGCGGAATATGCGCCGCAACCTGGACGAGGACCGGCTGAACTACCTCCGGTACAACAGCGGCATGAGTGGCAGCGAAAACTTCCGAAATTTCAACGCTCAGCAGGTAAACGGCTTCGCCAACCGCAACTTCAACCCTACCTGGAATTTCCTCAATCCCTTCGCCTGGTCGCAGTTCATCAAGTCCATCAAAAACGGCGACTTGAAAAAGAAAGAGTATCGGAAGGATGACTGACGGGTAGGTGCTCGTCGCAATCACGCCAATCATTCCCCCGGATTCCTTATTTTTCCATCCGGTAAATTGCCATGGCCTCCCCGTAGAAAAGAACCACCCGGTTCTCAAACACCAACGCGTACCGGGCTTGGCGGCCCGGTTGCTGGGTCGGCAGGTCCAGCGTGCGTTCGGTAGACGCGTAGAGGTGGAAGAAGTGAATCCGGTTCTCCCGCAGGAAGTACAGTTCCTCGTTCAGCAGGCCGAAGTAATCCAATCCCGCGAACGGCAGCGTTTTACGGTAGTTGCCCAGGTTGTCGAACACCAGGATGCCGGCGTGGCGGTCGTTGAGGAAAAGTACGTTCTGGTATTCCCGCAGAAAAGTGAGGTCGTATTCCCGGCCGTCCAGCACCCGGTTCAACGGGGCGTTGAGCGTAACGGTCTGCGTGCGCGGGTCGTATTTTTTGAGGCTGAAGTCGGTGTCGTCCAGCACCCACAGCTGGTCGTCGGCCGCCAGGGTGGCGTTGCGGGCGAAGCCGATCCGGTCCGGGTCCAGCTCATTTTGAGTCAACGGCGCCAGAAAACGATCCAGCAACGTGTATTGCTGTAAATCACGGGAGAAGGCGAATATCTTGGTGGTATTCCAGGCTTCCAGCAGGGAGATGGCACCCACCTTGGGGGGCGAATACGTGAGCAGAAGCTGACCGTCGCCATCGTACTGTCGGATGCCGCCCTCCGCGTCGCCGACGAAGATCCGGTGGTAGCGGTCAACCGACACGCGGACGGGCGGCGGGAGCCGAACCTCCCGAATCAGTTGCCAGGTTTGGGCACCCGCCGGAGAACCCACCGTCCACGGAGCGCCCAGCAAGAAAACCCATCGAACCATTTTGCTCATTTGTACTCGGTGAGCACCACTTGGCGACCGTCGAAACGGGCGTAGGTGCGGTAGTTTACCCACTCGCCCAGGTTAATGTAACGGCTGGGCGTTCCGTCGCCGGCGGTTACGTCCAGGTCCAGGGGCAGGTGCCGGTGTCCGAAGATGTAGTAATCGTGGTGCTGCCGTTGCTCGATCTGTCGGCTGTAGGCCAGCAACCATTCGTCTTCCCCCAGAAACTGCTCCGGCTTGCGGGCGTGGTTGATCCGACTCCGCCGGGACCATTGGTTGGCCAGACCGATGCCCAGGTTGGGGTGAAAACGGGCGAACAGCCACTGGGAAATCCGGCTGGCAAACACCCGTTTCAGCAATTTGTAGACGTGATCGCCCGGTCCCAGCCCATCACCGTGCCCAATGAAGAAGGAGACCCCGTTGATCAGGTAGCGTTGCGGCTGACGGTGGACGGGAATGCCCAGTTCGCGGGTAAAGTAATCGAACATCCACATATCGTGGTTGCCCGTGAAGAAAACCACTTCGGTGCCGGCGTCGGTGAGTTCGGCCAGTTTTCCCTGCAAACGGACAAAACCCTTGGGAATGGCCCGCCGGTACTCGAACCAGAAGTCAAAGATATCGCCCACCAGAAAAAGCACCTGCGCCTCCGACTGAACGGAACCGAGCCAGCGGACGATCCGCTTTTCGCGTTCCAGGCTCCGGGCGGCATCGGGAGCGCCCAGGTGAAAATCGGAAGCGAAAAACACCTTTTTTCCTTCTGCCAGCTGAATGGAACGGAAATCAGGGGGAACCGGCTCGGGCATGGGAGAGGCATCGACGGGCGAAGATACGCCTTTTCGGGAAGTACCCGGCGCGCCAACCCACCCTTGGCCGGGGAGCGGTTTCCTCAGTTTTCTCCGAAGCGGGTTTGCCGGCCCTATTTTCGCCAAAGATTGGCGTTCGTTTGGTATTTGGTTCATTTTAATTGGGTTAATTGCTTTCGCTTTGGTGCCGGAACGGAAACCCCCGTCCCCGCCGATTCTTTTACCACCCTTCATCAACCAACCGTATGGAAACCTTCATCTCCCTTCAGCCTGATCAAAGAACCCCCAAGTACAAACAAGTGATCAACTCCATTCTGGCCGAGATCGAACGGGGCGCGTTGAAACGCGGCCAGCGCATCCCCTCCATCAACGAGTTGAGCGAGGAATATTACCTGTCGAGGGATACGGTGGAAAAAGCCTACGCCGAACTCCGCGAGCGGGGAATTGTGGCGTCCGTGCGCGGCAAAGGCTACTACATCGACCGGGTAGACCTGAAGAACCCCTTCCGGGTGCTGCTGCTGTTCAACAAAATCAGTGCTTACAAAAAACTCGTCTACAACGCCTTCGTTGCCACCTTGGGCGATCGCTCGGTGGTGGACCTGCACATCCACCACTGCAACGCCAAGGTGTTCGAAGGGCTGATCAACCACCACCTCGGCAATTACCACCACTACGTGCTCATGCCCCACTTTTACGATTCCCTCGACGTGGTGGCCAACACCCTCCGCCGGATTCCCAAGGACAAGCTCCTGCTGCTGGACAAGGACTTCGAAGGCTTGGAAGGGGAGTACGCCGCCGTCTACCAGGATTTCGAGATCGACATCCACCAAGCGCTGCACTCGGGCACGGACCTGCTGCGGAAATACCGCAAACTGACGCTGGTGTATCCCGACGGCAGCATTCCCTACCCGAAGGAAATCGTCACCGGCTTCCGAAACTTCTGCCGGGAAGCGGCGTTTGACTACGACATCCTTTCCGAAGTCACCGCGGCTACGCCGTTGCGGGAGCAGGAAGCGTACGTGGTCATCGAAGAAACCAACCTGGTCAACTTCATCAAACAGTGCCGCCAGCGATCGTGGCAGTTGGGCCGGGACGCGGGATTGATCTCCTACAACGAAACCCCCCTGAAGGAGATCCTGGCCGACGGGATCACCGTCATCTCGACCGATCACGAGAAAATGGGCGAAACGGCCGCGTGCCTGCTCATGGACAAGGAGAAAAGAAAGGTAAAAAACCCGTTTACCCTCATCCGGCGGAGTTCCCTCTAGCGGCCCTGCGCGACCAACCGTTGAAAACCGAATCCAACCAACCCGAGTACCCTTACGCCAACGTCATTCTGTACGGCCCCCCCGGCACCGGCAAAACCTACCACGCCCGGCACTACGCGCTGGCGGCCATTCGCAACCTGCCGCCCGCCTCGGTGCGGGAAGCCGACCGTGACACCGTCAACCGGGACTACCAGCAACTGGCCGACCAGGAACGCATCCAGTTCGTCACTTTTCACCCCTCCTTCGGTTACGAGGACTTCATCGAAGGCATCAAGCCCGACCTGAACCACGACCGGCCGGAAGTGCGCTTCGTGCTGCAGGATGGCATCTTCAAGCGGATGTGCATCCTGGCCACGCACGCCATCCTGCGGGCCGAAAACACCCGGCCGCGGCCGCCCGACGAAGGGACGGGCCGCGCGGGCAAGCTGGACTTCGACGGGTTGTACGTCGAATTCATGGCCCAGCAGATGAACCTGCTGAGGCGGCAGGTGGCAGTGACGTATTCCCTGAAGCGGCAGCGCGAAACAACGCTGCGTTCGGTCAACGAGAAAGGGAACCTACGGCTCGCCACCGGTCGGCACGGACGGACCTACGTGGTGACCCGTGACAAGCTCCGCCGGTTGTACGGGGCCTACGGCGAGGTGGCCGCAATCCGTCGCGTCGCCACCGACATCGGCCGGGTGATCGGGGGTGGCAACGCGCCCCTCTACTGGGCCGTATTCAACGAATTGAAGGAATTCGAGAAGCGGTTGGAAATGGATCAGTTTCCGGAGGAAGCAGCCGAACCAGAGCCGGATTCCGGGGCGGCGGGGCGGCACTCCGCCGTTGCCTACCGCACCGCGGCCCGAATGGCCGAAAGCCTGGACTGGTCGGGGGTGAGCCCCGAAAGCCTGGACCGGGCCGACCGTTACGCCCTCATCATTGACGAAATCAACCGCGGCAACGTCTCGCAGGTGTTCGGCGAACTCATCACCCTTCTCGAAGCCGACAAACGGGGTGGCCGCCCCGAAGGGCTGACCGTGCAGCTGCCCTATTCCAAAGCGGCCTTCACCGTGCCACCCAACCTCTACCTGATCGGCACCATGAACACCGCCGACCGCAACGTGGAAGCCATTGACACGGCCCTGCGCCGGCGCTTTGCCTTCGTGGAAATGGCCCCCGACTACGCCCTGCTGGCCGCCCGGTTCGGCGCCGGCACCACGCCCGACATCGCCCGGCTGTTGCGGGCCATCAACCGCCGGGTTGCCCGGCTGGTGGGCAAGGACTACGCCATCGGGCACGCCTATTTTCTCGATCTCTCGTCGGCGGGCGACACGGCGGGCTTGAAGGGGCTCTTTCAGCACCGGCTCATTCCCCTTCTGCAGGAGTATTTCTACGGCCACGAAGGCAAAGTGGAACTGGTGATCGGGGAGGACTTTTTCGAGCGACGCGGAAATTCCTACGGGCAGGGCGAGGCCCCTTACGGCGAACCGGACTGGGCGGCGTCTAACTACGAAGTGCAAGAGGACTGGGCGGAGTACAAGGGCCATCCGCTCCGCAACCTGCCCGGAATGGACGACGAGGCATTCGTCCGGGCAGTCGTCCGGATTTACCAGCGGTAGGAAACGCCCCGCGTGCCCTTCGGACGCATTGGGCATTGATACCCGCGGCCGGGGCGTCTTTTTTCAGGAAGATGGACTCCTGCGTGAGAAAAGAGTATTCCGACCAGAACTCTTCCCTGGTCAGAAAAGTAGCCCCCGAATAAATTCAGCGGGTATAAAACGGCCGAAGTCGGACTGAAAACGCGGGGATCGAGCGCCGGCCGGAACGACCATTACCTGGCTGAAATCCTCAAGTTCCGGCAGCGATTGCCTTGTATTCAACCTGTTCTCGTTTGGTTGTCACCGCGCAAGTTCGCTTATTTTGGGCATTAAAGCGACGGGCCTTACATTGTAACAATAGGCACCTTTTCCGGCAAAGTTAGTTCGGATTCGTTCATAAGTTTGCACCACGCTACTAAAGTATCTTTTTAAAAATAGTAAATATAGCGGTAGGTATTTTTTACTAAAATGACAATGCAAGTTTATTTCAGTTATACGCTCCGGTTTGGAAATTATCGACCCTTCTCGCTTATCTAAACATCTTACCATCAGCGAGTTGAATCGCTTATAAGCACCTACCTACAGACAATCGACGCTTCCTTCTTAAACAAACATTTGATTATTAATACTTTATATCGCTTACGGCTGACGACTTTACCTGTACAAGTGTTTAATTGTATGACTCACAACTTGAGCGGGTTGCTTTTAGAGGCAAGCCCGGTTTGTTTCTGGTTATTGTACACTTTATTATTCAATTGACGGTCGCGCATGCTATAGTTTAATCCAATAAGCCATCTACATCCATTCCAGCGCCCTTCCTTTGTTAACGATAAAATCAATTTTTAGAAGCACGTTCCTATTGGATATGTCACCAAGGGTGCATTGATGGGTATTCGTTAACGCATGTCTCTTCATTCTAATTACTGCTTGATAAGGACTTTCATCCTTACCGGAAATCTTTTTGCCTCTTTTAATTATTAATTATTACCAACCATGAAAAAGCTTTACGTTCTTATTTTATTGGCGGGCGCCTATTCATCCACCCAAGCCCAGGAAAATGGTCCGCTTACCTACGGAATTAAAGTCGGTGGACACGTGACCACCAATTATGGCCCGGGGGATAAGTACTACATTTCTAAGCCTTTTGTGGGCACGCACGCCGGTCTTTATGCCCAATACGCGCTGGCAGAAAAACTTTCCGTACAGGTAGAAGCCCTGGTAGCCACCCGAGGCATCAACGCCCGCTACTACAGCACCTCTTCGCAGCAGTTTCCCTACCCGGGCGTTGGTTATTCTTCCCCCGTTTTCTTGGGTGCTTCCCGGGGAACGGCCCAAAGATCAGTGCACACCCGCATCGATGCCTTTTACCTGGATATTCCAGTAGCGGTTCACTACGAGGTATTGGACAACGTCCGTGTACACGCCGGCGTGATGTACTCCGCTTACCTGGGTCGCCGTGAATACGTGCGCAATACCTACGGTCAGGATGACAACTTTCGGGTTCCGGCCAACAACCAGTTGCGGACGATGGCCGCCCGCGGTCCCTTCGACCGCTTTGAAAAGCATCAGTTTGGCGGGCTGGTGGGTGCTACCTACCACTTCCCCTTTGGTTTGCAAGCCGGTGGAAGGTATAACCTGGGCTTGACGCGGATTAACCGCCCCGTAGCCGGTGGCCGGGATCTGCGCTACGCCATGGGCCAAATCTTCGTCGCCTACGACTTGAGTCGCTTCTTTGCCAAATAGCATTTCCATTACCCCTAAATAAATGTCCAACAAATCAATTTTAATCATTCTATGAGAAAGTCAATGAAGATGAGTGCAGTTCTCCTGATGTCTACGCTGGTTTACACCGGCTGTACGGAGAAAGAGACTGCGGTGCCCACCGTGGATTACGCGCGGGCTGACGCCTTGAGGTCCGAATTACGCAGCTTGCAACAGCAAGTGCTGGGCGCAAATGCCACCAGTGCTTCGGTTGTAGCATTGAATACCACCTTGAAGAGAGATACGGCGGCCATCAAAGCCGAAATTTCCCGCTTGCAGGTAGAAAGAGCCAGGAAGGTGAAGTACATTGTTTACGTGGCCGACTTGCAAGGTGCTTATAAAAAAGACGCCGAGGTAAGCATGGCCGTTGACGGCGCCGTAGTAAAGAAGATCGCCGACGCGGATGGTAAAGCGGTTTTTGACAACGTACGGGCCGGGGTGGTAAACGTGGTGGTGAAACTTGCCGGTTTCACTACGGCCAATTACGTTTCATCCATCGCTTTTGGCAAAGACATCGTGGACACCAAAGTGCCGGTTCTGCCTTTGACAGCCACCACCGGACCCTACTTTACGCTGAAAGGCAACGTGTACGCCAATTTATCGGCGGCGGATGACAATTTGAATAGATATACCACCGTAGACAACATTGAAAGCCCGGCCAAGAAAGTTACCATCAACGTTCTGGCCGGTCCCAATTCGGATGAGACTTCCGTAAAGTACGATGCCCAAGCCAGAAAAATTACGGCTACCGTCGAACTGAACGGCGTTCCGGGTACAACGGGTATCTCGGATGTGGCGGGTGAAATTCAACGGATTGCCTACGAAAATGCGGTGTTTTCCACCACCTCCGCGGCGGATGGCAGCTATTCGCTGCAACTTCCGGCTTTGGTGGATGCCGCCGGGGAAGCGTTGGACGGCTTTGACGACTACGTGGTGAGCTTGGAGCAATTTGCCGCTCCGTATACTTTTCTGTTGAGCGGTCTCTCCAGCAATACCGACTACGACAACAATCCGTACAACCTCTACCGCAACCTGAAAGAGGATGGTTCAATGCTTCCGGAAACCACGGTTGGCTACGTCAAACTTTTCTCGGCTTCTGAAAACCGGGTATTCAGATTTGAGTCCTTCAGCATCGGACAATCTACCAAAATCGGAGCGTCGGAAACGAAGCACATCTTCTACGAAAGCGCCAAAAATTAACCCATCCCCACCTTTGAACTAATTGATTAGCCACCACCATGAAAAAAATACGCGTAACGAAGCCTTTGCTGATTGCCCTGTTAGCGGGTGCCACCCTGTCTGGTTGTAAAGACGAAGTCATGGTTCCCGTGCCCGACAACAAGACGGCGGATTCATTGCTGGCGCAAATTAACGCCGCCAACACCAGCTACCTGACGGTTAACACGCAAACCAATACCCTCACGCTTGCCAATAGCCAGTTAGAAGGGTTATTAACCCGCTACCAGCGAACCCTTGATAGCCTTGTTAACCTTAACGGCCCTAACGGCCCTAAGATTCCGGCTAAAGTTCAGTACTCGGTAAACATCCTTTCGGCTGCCAGCACTGTTTTCAGCTCGGGCGGCGGAAGCAGTAGTCAGCCTGTGCCTTTCAATTCGGGCGCCCGGAGCGAGGCCACCCAGGGAGTAGCCGGGATAAGCATCCGGGTGGACCAGGACGGCGCCAGCCAAACCGCCACCACGGCGGACAACGGAATGGCGGTCTTTAATAACCTTAAAATTGGTTACGCCAACGTCTTCGTAACTGGTGGTGACAAGCATACCAGCGTAGAATACACGGTGTACCTGGGTTCGATAAATACTACCCAATATGACGTGGTAAACGCTTCTTCCCAAATCGTGCTGTTCCCTACTTCCACCGATGCCTCCGCGACGGCAGCTACCATAAAGGGGAAAGTACAGATCAACTTACGGGCGGATAATGATACTTTAGGAAGAAGGTACGCCAATAATTACGTTACGGACCGCTTAAAAGGCACCTACCTGTCGGCGGCAGGGATGTACGTTGGGAATGCTGGTAACGCCAACATTGATAACAACTACCACTTCACCGATCCGGCGTCGGAGCAGCTTAGCTTTGATCCTTTGGCGGATCGTACCATTTTCGCCTATCCGGAGCTGACCACTTATATTAACAACTTAGATGACGAAGACAACGGCTACATCACCACTATGGCTTACAAAGGCGCCATCGTTAGCACCAAAACGGATCCGGCTGGTAACTATACCTTGGTTGTTCCGGCTTCTGCTCACGGCTTGAACATCAGGTTGGAAATGGAGCAAATCATCATGGGTCATACCATGCTCACGACGAGTGCCAGCAGCCTCAACCAGGGCGTAGGAACGGATATTGTCGGTGGCGGTGCTACCGGGTACGAAGTGGTTACTGCCGGAGAAGTTGGCTCGGGTAATGAA
>JACMKY010000528.1 GCA_014379925.1 Cytophagales bacterium
ACGCAATGAATGCAAATTTTGTCCCTCGTAATACCAGGTACTTTTTCGTAAAAAATAATTTGATTTCCGACGAGCACGGTACACCGATCAGGGTAAGATGGTTACGACGTCAGCTCCTCTTCATTCATCACCGCAACTTCCGACCGAAATAACTCGCCTCCACCGACGCGGCCACGAACACCAACGGCAGCAGGGGAATGGAAAAGCGGCAATCCCAGTCTTCGTAGGTCAGGGCTACCATCAGCACGTGCAGCAGCAGAACAAGGCCGAGGTACACGCGGACCGGCAAGGCCAGTTTCCCGTTCCAGAACGCTTTGCCAGCCAGAAAATAGAGCGGATACACCAGCAAGACGATTGCGGCGTTGTGCAGGGGAGAAAAGTACGGTTTTGCGTACCCCACGAAGAGCAGTGCTTTTACCGAAGCCACTTTCAGGAAGTAAAGCGGGTTCTGCCCAATCACCGTCAACAGGCGTTTCACCGGGGGGACCGAGGCATCCGGAATCCGCGGGGGCTGGTCGGGCAGGATCCGAAACCCATCCCAGCCGTAGATGATCCAACCGTTCGGATAGATGCCCGTGATGCCGAACGTCCGCAACCAGTAGGTATCCAGCAACCAGTAGGTGGCAAACAGGGAAACCAGCACGAGCGGGATAAAAAAGACGGCCCGCGGCCAGGGATGTCGTTTCCATTCCGATCCGATCCGGGCAAACGCGTACCCGAGCGCGGCCAGCGGCACCACGAAGCCATTGGGACGGATGGTGGCCGTAAATCCCACGATTCCCACCGCCAGCCAGCCTGGCCACCGGGTTTTGCCCAGCACGGTTGCCGCCAGTGAGAAGAGCATAAAGCTGATGAAAAGGGATTCGGTAAGCACGTAGCAGTTCCAGTACTGCAGGTCGGGCCAAAGCAGGAAGCACCACGCCGCCCCGGCCGCCGCGCGGGTGCTGCCGGAAAGGTGCCGGGCGGTGGCGTACAGGGCGACGGCGGCCAAACCCGACAAGGCCATTTGGGCGAGGACCAGGGCCGGCGTGCCGGCGCCGGTTTCCAGCACCGCGGCCACGAACAGGCAGTACCCCACGTAGCGCAGGTTGTGTCCCGGCTCGAAGTAGCCGCGTTGCGCGATGTCTTGGGCGTAGGCCAGGTACCGCGCGGAGTCGTTGGCAATTTTTACCCCGTAGCGCTGGTACAAAAGGGTCTGTATCAGCAGCCAACCCAGCACCAACGCCCAGCGGTGCGCGTTTCCCCCGGCCAGGAAGGACAGTTTACGACCGGATGATGCCAGGCACACCCGGAAAGCCCGGTTCATACATGCGTTGCCAAGGGTGGGAAAAGCAATGGCCTACCCCCGTTCAAAAGCCGGTGATGGCTCGCAAAGGAAGGTATAATCCGGGAGAAAGCGGAAATTCGGCCTAATATTCCTGTTCCATCAGCAGTTTTCCCGCTTCGTCGTAGAATTTCCACTTGCCTTTTTCGTGGTCTTTTTCGTAGGCCCCCTCCCCGGCCAGTTTGCCGTTGGTGTGGTAGAGTTTCCAGGAGCCTTCTTTGAGGTCGTCGGCGTAGCTGCCTTCGGTCTGCGGCTTGCCGTCTTCGTAGTAGCATTTCCAGAGGCCGGTCTTCTTGCCCCCCTTCGTTTCTCCCTGACAGGATTCTTGCGCCGGGGAAATCAGGGTCCAGAAGAAAAACAGAAGCGGGTACATAGGCGGGTGCAAGGCGTGGTCGGCCATTCATTCCCTTACCGGGAAAGAGGTAAGGCCAGCCGGATTCGTTTTTCCGACCGGGCGGTGTAATGTTGCGGGGCACGCTGGTTCAAAAACGCCTTTTTCCGCCACTTCGTCCGCCTTTTTAACCCCCGCGGCTGGTTGGTGAAGACCGGCAACCAAGGCCTAACCGATGATCTTTTTACGGACGCGGTGAATCAATCAACCGCACCCACCAGCCAACGGGCAGGCAGTGGTTGGGTGCGGGGTAGGATTACGGAAAGAGCGCGGGAGCGAGGTCGTACCCGCCCCAACGGAGGGCGTTGTGCATCACCCTCACCAGGGGATAGACCAAGCCCACCGCCACCACCGCCACCAGCACTTTTTTCATTCGCCTGCCCAGGCGATTGCGCAGGTGAGCCAACCCGTAAAAAATCAACAAGTAAAAAATAGGCAAGACCACCGCCACGAAACGGCTGATGTCGTCCGGATTCGCCGGGATAACGACCCAGGTGAGCAAGTAAGCCAGCAGGGTAATCCACAGCAGCCCGACAAACGGTTCCCGGAACCGGTTCCCGGCGAGGCAATAGCCAGTGAAAACCAGGATGCCGACAACCAGCACGATTCCGGTCGGATGCGCCAGTGGCGGGGGAATGAGGGTGTTGCTCAGTTCCGCGAAGGTCAGCCGAAAGTTCCTGGCCAAGCTGACGCTGGGAAGCAGTCCGCCCACCACGTGCCAGTGGTTGCCGAACACCAGTTGACTGATGTTCCAGGTGCCGAAGCCAACCAGCGAAAACAGCACGTGGAAAACAACGCCCATCCATTGTTTTCGTTCGAAACCGGATCGGTGGCCGGCAAACAGCAAGCCGAACGTGGTGCCGGCAAACAGGAAGATGCCCGCGTTCCGCTGCAGCAACATCAGAAAACCGAAGGCGGACGCAATCCGAAGCCAGCGGTTTTGGGCGGTTCCGAGAAATTTCTGCAGGCAATACAGGTAGCTGGTGAACAACAACAAAAAGACACTTTCCGACCACACAAAAGTGGCAATCATCAGCAGCGGGGTGGACAAGGCCAGCGAGAGGCCGAACATCCGGTGGTGGGTGGCATCCGCCAGGATCGGTTTGGCCACGGCGGTCCACAGCCCGATGGTGGCGCAGGCAGAGAAAAGGTGCAGGAAAAAAACGGAGTGGTCGTAGGGCAGTCCGATGGAGAGCAGAATGGGGTACAACGGCGGCCAGTACGCAAAAGAGACGTCCTGGTAGAACGGCGTGATCGGATCCGCGCGAAGGCTGTGGGCAATGCGGTAGTAACACCGGGAGTCGAACGTCTGGAGGTTGCCCTGCCGGGTAGCAATTCCGTAGAAGCCCGCGAACAACGCCCACAAAACCGTTGGAAACAAGTATTTTTTCATCACCAGGAAAGCCAAGGGTTTAAAGATCGGTTCAAACAACCACCCCCGCGAAAGTAAACATCTTCCCGTAAAACCACCGGTGAATACCGGGCTTTTCCGTACCTTCGTCCGCCGTTTTGACGCCAATGGTTTCCACTTCCCAACAGATTCTTAAGCAGTATTTCGGTTACGACCGCTTTCGCCCCTTGCAGGAGGCCGTCATCGGGGCGGTGCTGGCCAAGCGGGACGCGGTGGTGCTCATGCCCACCGGCGGTGGCAAGTCGGTTTGCTACCAGGTGCCGGCGCTGGTGATGGAGGGCATGTGCGTGGTGGTGTCGCCGCTGATTGCCCTGATGAAGGACCAGGTGGAGGCCCTGCGGGTGAACGGCGTGGAGGCCTCGTTTCTCAACAGCTCCCAGAACAGTTCGCAGCAGCGGGCCATTGAGGAAAAATGCCGCCGGGGGCAGGTCAAACTGCTCTACATTTCCCCCGAGAAGCTGCTTTCCGAAGGGTTCTTTCCCTTTCTGCACGGGCTGCGCCTCAACCTGTTCGCCATCGACGAGGCGCACTGCATCTCGGCCTGGGGACACGACTTCCGACCGGAGTATACCCAGCTCAAAACCCTCAAGACCCACTTTTCCGACGTACCCGTCATCGCGCTCACGGCCACTGCCGACAAGCTCACCCGCCGCGACATCGTGGCCCAGCTGCACCTGCGGGAGCCGGAAGTGTTCGTTTCTTCCTTCGACCGCGCCAACCTCAGCCTCACCGTGTTGCCGGGCAACGAGCGCGCCGGGCAGATCATCCGGTTCCTGCGGGGCAGTGCCGACGCGGCGGGCATCATCTACTGCCTGAGCCGCAAAGGAACGGAAACGCTGGCCGAGCGCCTGCGCAAGGAAGGGTTCGTGGCCATGTGCTACCACGCGGGCATGGGGGCCGAAGAACGTTCGCAGGTGCAGGAAGCGTTCCTGCGCGACGACATCCGCATCATCTGCGCGACGGTGGCCTTCGGCATGGGCATCGACAAATCCAACATCCGCTGGGTGATCCACTACAACCTGCCCAAGAACATCGAGGGCTACTACCAGGAAATCGGGCGCGCGGGACGCGACGGGCTGAAGGCGGAAACGTTTCTTTTCTACACCCTGGCCGACGTGCTGAAGTGGCGCGACATGATGGACCAGGAAAACTCCGAACGCAAGGACCTGCAGTTGGCCAAGCTGGAACGCATGCAGCAATACGCCGAAGCCAACACCTGCCGGCGGCGCATCCTGCTCAGCTACTTTTCCGAGGACCTGCCCCGCGACTGCGGCAACTGCGACGTCTGCCGGAACCCCCGCGTGGCCTTCGACGGCACCGTGCTGGCCCAGAAAGCCCTTTCGGCGGTGGTGCGGCTGGGCGAGGGCGTGCCCCTGAACGTGCTCATCGACGTGCTGCGGGGTTCGCGCAACCAGTTCATCCTCAACCACGGTTACGACAAGATCAAGACCTACGGGGCGGGCAGCGACCTGCGGACGGAGGAATGGCGGGAATACCTCACCCAGCTCGTCAACGTGGGCGTGCTGGAAGTGGCTTACGACCAGCACCACGCATTGAAAAAGGGCATCCTGGGCGACGAAGTGCTCTTCCGGCAACGGAAGGTTATGCTGGTCAAGCCCGAAAACACGGTCAAGATGAAGCCGGCCGAAAAGGTCAAAACCGCGCGGGAAGACGTCTACGACGAATTGTTCGAACGACTCAAGCAGCGGCGCA
>JACMKY010000529.1 GCA_014379925.1 Cytophagales bacterium
ACAGCCTAATCGGGCCTTTCGCCGGTCGTCTTTCTTCTAAACTCCCTTTTTCCGGCCGCCAGTCCTTTGCGTGTGCTTTTCAACTCCTACCTTTGCACGACCAAAACCCACCGCGCGATGCCAAGTTTACAGAGCTACTGGTTGAAATACCAAGTCCGGAGACGGGAGGAAAAGACCCGCGATCTGGGGTTGACCCTGGAGAACAAGCGAAAACAGTTTGAGGACCTGGCCACGCGGGTCAAGCCCCCCGCGGGGATGTTTTTGGTGTCGGTGATGGCCAACGGCGTGCCGTGCGAGTGGGTGAAAACCGCCAAGGGCACCGATGCCCACACCATCTTTTTCCTGCACGGCGGCTCCTACACGCGCGGTTCCATTCCTTCCCACCGCAGCCTGGCCGCCCGGCTGGCGGAAGCTTCCGGCGGACGGGCCCTGGTGGTGGGCTACCGGCTGGCTCCCGAGGCCCCCTATCCGGCCGCCCTCGACGACGCTATGCGGGCCTACGCCTGGCTGCTCAAACGGGTTCCCCGCCAGAAAATTCTCTTCGCCGGTGACTCCGCCGGGGGGGGCCTGGCCCTGGCGGTCATGCTCAAGTTGCGCGACGAAAAAACCCCCTTGCCCGCCGCCGCCGTGTTGCTCTGCCCCTGGGTGGACCTGGAATGCACCGGTGCCAGCTACACGGCCCTTTTCGGACAAGATCCCGTTCTTCGCAAGGAAGAACTGCTCGAGTCGGCCGGGCTGTACCTCCAGCAAGGCAATCCCCGGGATCCGCTGGTCTCGCCGCTTTGCGGCAACCTGAAGGGGCTGCCTCCGCTGTTCATCCAATTGGGTACGCTGGATTCCCTGCTGGACGAAGGCCAGCAGTTGGCGGCCAAGGCCCGGGAAGCGGGCGTGAAGGTGGAACTGGACGTCTGGGAAGATATGATCCACGTTTGGCACCTTTTTGGCGACCGCCTGCCCGAAGCCGGAAAAGCCATCCGGAAGGCGGGGGCCTTCATCAGCCAGCAGGCGGGGGTTTAGTCACTCACCCGCTCCGGGATTCTGCCTCAATCGGGTGGCCGCGCAACATTGTCCGGATTTTATGCGTTGAACCCGGGAAACCAGCTAACCATTCAAAGGCTAATCATTCAAAACCATGAAAAATTTCATTTCCCGCTCGGGTAGAGTCCGTACGTACGTCCTGGCCGTTTTGCTTGCCTCCGGGCTTGCCCTTCCCGGCTGCAAAAACGACGATACTCCTCCCGAGCCGGTTGGCAACGCCGGCGTGATGTTTGTCCACGCCTCCACCGACGCCCCCGCGATGGATATTTACGTGGGCTCGGTTCGTCAGCCCTCCCCCCTGGCGTCCCTTTCCAACACCGATTACGTGAGCGTGGAAGCGGGCAGCAAGAACCTTGAACTCACCGAAGCCACCAAACTGAATCCTTCCTACGCCAAGGTCAACCAGGATTTCAGGAAGAATGCCTACTACTCCGTGTTCGCCTTCAACCGGGCCACTGCCGTGCAAAGCCTGGTGGTGGTCGACTCCCTGAACAAGACCGCAACGGGCAAAGCGTTCGTCCGCCTGATCCACCTGGCTCCCGACGCCCCGGACGTGCTTGTTTCGCTGGCGGATGCCAACGGTACGGTCATGCAAGCCGTTATTCCCGTTACCAAGTACAAGGGATACTCGACGTTCCGGGAAATAGCCGCGGGTTCTACCGCGCTGGCCGTGCAGAAAGCGGATTTGTCCACCGTGCTGGTTATTCCTTCCCAAAGCTTCGGGGCCAACCGGTTCTACACCCTGATTGCCCAGGGTTTCGTGAACGGCCAGGGAAACGAAGCGCTGACCGTGCGGGTAATCGAAAACATCAAAGGACAGTAATTTCTCCATTAAAATCAGGGGAGGGGACAACCCACCGTTGAACGGTGGGTTGCCCCCTCCCCTGGTTATGGGCCGGCAAAACGGGCCTTGAGCCAAAAAAGCCCCCGCGTATGCCTGGCTACGCGGGGGCGGTAGGTTCTTTTCCCCGCGCTATTAATAGTTGACGGACAACAAGCGGGCGATTTCCCAGGCCGGAATGCAAAAGGCAATTCCCTCTACGCCCAGGCCCATTATTTTAGAATTGACAATACCGACCAGCTCTCCTTTGGCATTGATGAGTGCCCCGCCGCTATTGCCCGGATTTACGCTTACGTCCGTCTGAATCATATCACTCTTCTCCACTTTACGAATCCCCGAGATGATTCCTTTGCTTACCGTCTGGCCGAGGTCCAAGGAAGTGGGGGTGCCAATGGCAAATACCTCCTGCCCGATCGAGTAATTCTTACTACTGGGGACCAGGTAGGCAAAATCCAGATTGGCATCGATCTTCAGCAAAGCCAGGTCCGCTGCCTCGTTTTTGCGTACCAGCTTCGCACTGAACGATTTGCCATCCTGCAACAACACCTGGAAGTTATCCATTCCCGCCACTACGTGAAAATTGGTGATCACGTAGCCATCTTTGGTCATCAGACAGCCGCTGCCGTGACCCTCCTTGTGCTTGATCGTCACCGTGGCGTTCATGGCCTCTTCGACGGTGGTGGGTACCCGCGACAGCCGGAAGTC
>JACMKY010000530.1 GCA_014379925.1 Cytophagales bacterium
CGGCCCAGGAACGCTGGAACCGGCGCATTGACGGAGAGTTGCGCACCTTTGCCGTCAAGGAATAGGGCTCGCTGCCGGGCGATGGTCACCCGTTTCTCCCCCGCTGGCGAGACGGACCACGCACTGACCCGCAACCAAAAACAACCGGTTAGGTTTTTTAACCCCTTTATCCGATTCTTACTGAAATCTTATCCCGCGCGGCGTCCACCAAACCCCTAACCCCGAACGAACATGGCCCGATTTACCCGCCTGCAAGTGACCCTTCGGATGGCCGAAACGGGCATGGTTCCCGTCTTTTACCACGCCGACACCGAGGTGTGCAAGCACGTGCTTCAGGCTTGCTACAATGGCGGGGTGCGCGTGTTCGAGTTTACCAACCGGGGCGACTTCGCCCACGAACGCTTCGCCGAACTCAACCGGCACGCGGCCACGCACTTCCCCGAACTGATAATGGGTGCCGGCACAATAATGGACGCGGGCACGGCGGCACTCTACATCCAACTGGGGGCCAACTTCATCGTGGCGCCGCTCATCAAGGACGACGTGGCCAAGGCGTGCAACCGCCGGAAGGTTGCCTGGGTGCCGGGTTGCGCCACGCTCACCGAAATTTCGCGGGCGGAGGAACTGGGTGCGGAAGTGGTGAAGATATTCCCGGGCAACGTGCTGGGTCCGGCGTTCGTGGAAGCCCTCCGCGGGCCGATGCCCTGGACGAGCGTGATGGTGACGGGCGGCGTGGAACCGGAGGAGGAAAATCTGAAAGCCTGGTTTAAGGCAGGGGTGACCTGCGTGGGAATGGGTTCGCAACTGTTTTCCAAGTCGCTGCTGGCGGAAGGACGGTTTCCGGAACTGGAGGGGAAGGTGAAGAAGACGATGGAAATAATTCGGGGATTGAAAAAGGGGTGATTGCCTCCAAACGCTACAAAACGCGGATGGCTCCGGGAAGTTACCTGATCTTATACCTAACCAAGTCCTCTTCTATGGTGTTTCCGTAAGCGTAAGTTATTTTCTTTACCAAGCCCACGTTATTGGCGTAGAGCTTCTGCTCAGAGACCATAAAAATCGGGTCGTGCATGGGCCAGTTGCGTTGATCCGAAGGTTCCGTCTTGATGAGAGACTTACAATTAACAGTTCTGAAAATGCCCGCCCACACCTGGGTTTCGGCATTGGCATCGAGCATCATCAGGTAAAAAGGCGGTTCGCGCTCAAGCGTGTCTCTGAAATTAGTAGAAAACTCAATCGATCTGTACTGCAACGTTTTAGAAACGATGCAGTCGGCAGAATCAGAAAGGTAAGTTTTCAAGGTATGGTAGCGGGTGCTTCTTTGCACGAAAGTCGGTATTCCGTTAATCGTTGTATCTTTTTCAATCCACACGCTGTCCACGGTGTTGAATATTTGTTTTTCACCCGTGGAGGGGGTAATCGTCGTCCGGTAAACCCAGTAGTTTCCTACGGCAAGCGGAAAGGCGTTCTGGTACTGCTTACCCGGCTCGATCGCCTCCCGTTCCCGAGAACAGGCAGCCAAAAGTACCCCCAGCAGCAATCCGACAAACAAAAATGGATACTTCTTCATGGGTAGCATATATTTTGACCCGAATTGATGCGTGTATAATTCAATACGAAGTTCTTGATGTTCGGATTCAACTCAACTGATCGCTCAGTTGCTGAAAGGTAATTTTTGATCGTAATTATTTGCTTGATAAGCAATTAGCTGCTCCGGATGAAAGTTTTTTATTACCTCTGCAATTTACCCCTGGCTACTTGATACTGGAATTTTTAAGCAACTACCGTGCCATTTAATGATTGCTTGGGTTTGGTTTCCAGGCGTTTTTTTTCTCACGGCTCCACCATTTTCCTTATCCGTTCCGTTGCCAACGCTTCACTGCTTGCTAACCAAAAACACGTTGCCTTCTTCACCGGTGATGAGGAAGTCGGTGGCATTGACGAAGGCCAGCGATTCCAGTTGGGTGATGTCGCCGATGGCCAGGGGAATGCGCCGGAGCGGGTGCCGGAAGTTGATTTGTCCGTCTTCGATACCAAACAGGAACACGTCGTGGTAACCGAGCAGGGCGAAGGTGCGGCCGTCCGGACTGATGTCGGCCGCGGTCACCTGGGTTTCCTGTTCCAGCGGATCCGCCAACGGATCGAGGTAAGTCCGGTCGGTTATCCGTGCCGCGTAATTGCCCGGCTGGTCGGGCAGCGCGTAGAGCTTCACTTGTTTATCGCCCCGGTTCTTGGAGAAAAGGTAGAGGCTGTCGCGGTGCCAGAAAAACCCTTCGCAGTCGAAGCTACGGCGTATTCGCGGGGGTGGGAAGTCTCGCTGGTCGGGGTAGTGGAACCGGATGCTGTCGACCTGCCGCGGGTGGTCGGGGTGCAGCCGGTAGATCCTCAGGTCGCGCCGCTGGTTCCAATTGTTGCCAAAATCGCCCACGTACAGGTTACCCCGGGCGTCTTTGGCCAGCGCTTCCCAATCCCGGTTGACCGCCCCGGCCACCGGCAACGTGGCAATCAGCCGGCCTTGCCGGTTTATCGCGTAGAGTTCGGTTTTGCCCCCGCCGTCGTTCAGCGTCCAGAAGGTGTTAGTATCCCCGGCCAAAACCAGCCCCGACCCCTCGTCGACCGCTTCGGGCATCCGGGCAAGCCAGGTGAGGCGGTAGCCGGCGGTCTCGACCTGGTACGGACCGGAGGTGCACCCGTCAAGTACAATGACCAGCGACAGCACGGACCAGAAGTGGATTTTTGGCATGGGAGGAAAAACAAACCCGTCCGCTTCCACGTAAAAAACGTGCCGGGCGGGAATGGCCGCAAAGAAAAGCGTTTTGAATTGAAATCAGACGTGCCGGACGATAGAAAACCAAACGATGGAAAACCGAATGATTGAAAACCGAATGGCTGGGAGCCAATCATTGGCCCCGGTGCGGATCGCCGCCGTCCTCATTATCCTTTCGTTGACCATCTACGGTTTGATCCTGCTGCGGTCGATCCTGGTACCGCTCGCGTTTTCCGTTCTCTTCGCCATTCTCCTCTATCCGCTCTGCAAAAGGCTGGAGGGCTGGCGATTCTCGCGGATATGGGCCATTCTGGTCTGCATTATGGTGGCCCTGGTCTTGGTGGGCTTGTTGATGACGTTTATCTCCGCGCAGGTGATGAGTTTCAGCGAGATATTGCCCCAACTGACCGAACGTACCAACCAACTCCTGGCATCGATGCAGGTGTGGGTGGAGAACACCTTCAACCTGGAACGCACGCGGCAGTTGCCCATGCTGAGGACGTCGGTGATCGAATGGGCCAGGAACCACAGTACCTTCTTCACCACCACCCTTACTGCCACCACGGCCACGCTGGGTACCATTGCGCTGCTTCCCCTCTTCATCTTCTTCTTTCTGTTGTACCGGGATTTTTTCACTACTTTCTTTCACAAGGCGTTCAGCCCTACGCCCGTCGGCGAAGTGAACGGCGTGTTGAGGAAGATACGGCAAGCGTTGAAGAACTACGTTTCGGGCCTGGGACTGGTTATCCTGATCGTAGCCGTGCTCAACACCGTGGGACTCCTCCTTTTGGGAATCGACTACGCCTTCTTTTTCGGTGCCCTGGGCGCCTTGCTCACCATCATTCCCTACGTGGGTATCTTCATCGGGGCCTTGCTGCCGATCCTGATGGCGCTGGTTACGAAAGATTCGGCTTGGTACGCTGCGGGGGTGGCGGGCATCTTTTTTCTGGTGCAAATGTTGGAGGGAAATTTCATTACCCCCAACGTCGTGGGCTCGAAAGTGAGCATCAATCCGTTGGC
>JACMKY010000531.1 GCA_014379925.1 Cytophagales bacterium
AACGAAACAGCGGGGGACAAATCATCATTATGCCACCCACCGGATCGTAAACCGGCATTTCTAATGCTGACATCAATGCGGAATTGGTCAATTGGAACTGAAAGGCAAAACTTGGCCTTTGCTTCGATTCCAGCGCGGGCTTCACCCTGCCCAACCGGGCCGTTCGTTCACCCGATGCCGCCTGGATTGCCAAGACAAGGTGGGAGGAGATACCGGCAACCGACTGAAAGAAGTTCGCTCACCTCTGCCCGGATTTTATCGTCGAATTGATGTCGGAAAACGATACCCTGCACGAGAGTCGATCGAAGATGCAGGAATGGATGGCCAACGGTTGCCGGCTGGCCTGGCTCATTCACCCGAAGCAACAAAAGGCCTACGTGTACCGCCCGGACGGAAGCGTAACGGAAGTTGACTCGTTCGAGAAAAGCCTGTCCGGGGAAGCAGTGCTGCCGGGATTCGTACTTGAACTGGGCTTACTGAAGTGAGTGGGTATACCGGCCGCATCAAACAAAAATCCCCCATCCGTTGCCAGATGGGGGATTTTTGTCAGGGGTGCAACGAATCCGGTTCGGATTACATCATTCCACCCATTCCGCCGCCGCCGCCCATGCCGGGATGCGCCGCCGCGTTCTCTTCCGGCTCGTCGGCCACTACGCACTCCGTCATCAGCAGCAGGGCGGCGATGGAAGCGGCGTTTTCCAGCGCCAGGCGGGTTACCTTGGTCGGGTCGATGATCCCGGCGGCCAGCATGTTTTCGTAGCGGTCTTCGCGGGCATTGTAACCGAAGTCGTCCTTGCCTTCCTTCACCTTCTGCACCACGACGGAACCTTCGCCACCGGCGTTGGCCACGATGGTACGCAACGGAGACTCCAGTGCGATGCGGATGATGTTCACCCCGGTGGTCTCGTCGTCGTTGGAAGTTTTCACGTTGGCCAGGCCGTCAATGGCGCGCAGGAAGGCAACGCCACCCCCGGCTACCACGCCCTCTTCGACGGCGGCACGGGTAGCGTGCAGGGCATCGTCCACGCGGTCTTTTTTCTCTTTCATTTCCACTTCCGTGGCGGCACCGATGTAGAGGATGGCTACCCCGCCGGACAACTTGGCCAGGCGCTCCTGCAATTTCTCGCGATCGTAGTCGGAGGTCGTGTTTTCAACTTGCGCCTTGATCTGGGCAACGCGGCTGGTGATGAGTTCTTTTTTACCGCTGCCGTTGATAACCGTGGTGTTGTCCTTGTCAATGAGGACTTTCTCGGCGGTACCCAGGTAGTCAATGGTCGCATTCTCGAGCTTGTAGCCTTGCTCTTCGGAAATAACGGTTCCGCCGGTCAGCACGGCAAGGTCTTCCAACATGGCTTTGCGGCGGTCACCGAAACCGGGCGCTTTCACGGCGGCCACTTTCAGCGCCCCGCGGATCTTGTTGACCACCAGCGTAGCCAGTGCTTCCCCGTCCACGTCTTCGGCGATGATCAGCAGCGGGCGACCCGTCTGGGCAACCTGCTCGAGCACCGGCAGCAGTTCCTTCATCGAAGAAACTTTTTTCTCGGAAATCAGGATGAAAGGGCGGTCCAATTCGGCCTCCATCTTCTCGGTGTTGGTCACGAAGTAGGGAGACAGGTAACCCCGGTCGAATTGCATCCCTTCGACGGTTTTCACTTCCGTCTCCGTGCCCCGGGCTTCTTCCACGGTGATGACGCCTTCTTTGCCTACCTTATCCATGGCGTCGGCAATCATCTTTCCGATTTCGCTGTCGTTGTTGGCCGAAATGGTAGCCACCTGACTGATTTCCTGGGAGCTGCTGATGGGTTTGGATTGTGCTTTCAGGCTCCTCACTACTTCGGCAACGGCCTTGTCGATTCCGCGTTTCAGGTCCATTGGATTGGCTCCGGCGGCTACGTTCTTGATGCCGGCCGAGAAAATGGCTTGGGTTAGTACCGTGGCGGTGGTGGTTCCGTCGCCGGCAGTGTCGGCGGTCTTGGAAGCCACTTCCTTCACCAGTTGGGCACCCATATTTTCGATGGCGTCCTTGAGTTCAATGTCTTTGGCTACGGTTACGCCGTCCTTGGTGATGGTGGGGGCACCAAACTTCTTATCTAGGATGACGTTGCGGCCTTTGGGACCCAGGGTTACTTTCACGGCATCGGCGAGGGTATCCACTCCTTTTTTCAGCCGATCACGGGCGTCGGTATCGAAAAATAATTTCTTAGACATGGTACTAGGGTGTTAGATGTTGGGTTACGAATGAAAAAAGAAAACGAGGCACTACGAGCAGGCTGCGGATCAGATGATTGCGAATATGTCGGATTCACGCATAATCAGGTACTCCTTGCCTTCGACCGTAATCTCCGTGCCGGAGTACTTCCCGTACAGGACCGTATCGCCTACCTTCAGTTGGGAGGCAATCACGTCGCCCTTGTCGGACACTTTGCCTTCACCCACGGCGACTACTTTGCCTCGCTGGGGTTTTTCTTTCGCCGTGTCGGGGATGATGATACCAGAAGCGGTTCTCTCTTCGGCAGCAGCGGGCTCTACTAGAACGCGGTCTGCAAGGGGTTTAATGTTTACGCTGGACATGCTTATTTTTGATTAGAGGTGAATGGGATTAGAAAAAATAGTACATAAACAACCTCCCCCTAACATTTCCTGTGCCAATCGTTCGAATGCCCGTTTGCGGCTTCTTTTCCTGTCAATTTTGCAGGGTTTCTTTGCGCCAGGCTTGTCAGGGAGGGGAAGTTTGGTCGCCCGCCGTCCGAAAAGAATAAAATAGCACGCGAATGCGTTTTTGCAACGCCAATCATTGCTCATTCGTGACAGATACCGTAGATTCAGCCACTCTTCACCTCGAAATCATTTATCACATACCCGCGTTATGAAAGAACTAAAGAAGGACTGGCTTACGGAAGACCTGATTGATTTTGAGTACAAGAAGTACATTCTCCTGGCTTATCTACAGCAAGTAAGACAAAACTTCGACGGCAAGCGGCTCTATCCCTACCTTTCCGACCTGGTTCTTCATTACCGTAACCTCCTGTCAGTAAAGGAGAATCAAAAGTTAATGTACGAGAATTTTCCCCGCCAAATCTCTAAAGCCGACTTTGAGCGGCTGCAGCTTTCCTACCAGCAGATTGTCGGTGACGACGGCATCATGGCAGAAATCGAGGCCATTGTCACCTACGCACTTCCTAAACTGAAAGACATTCTGACAGAGGGCAAGGACATCTACGAATACATCGAAGACAACCTGGAGATCAGTCCGGTCGGCATCTCGCCACTTTATCCCGAAGAGGGCTACCTGTTCCTCCAGAGCCAACTCGACAAGGAAACCCGGATCTACCAGTACCAGGTCACCCTCTTCGAAAGCGCGGACGAAAAGTACCGGGGAATTCACACCACCTACCTGGAATCGGTGTACCGTGGGTTAGGCACCACCTACGAAAACATCAAGGTGGACCTCACGCGCCGCTACAAGCAGTTGCCCAATCCGGCCACTTACATAGTGGCTTCCAAGATACGTTGCCCGCTCAACGAAACCTTGCTGCCCATTGCCAAAAGGGTGTTGGTGAAGTACATCTACAGCTGACCGTTTTACGACCTCATCCAACAAAAATGGGCTCCGGCGTCTTCGTCTGGGCCCATTTTTGTTGTTCGATTCTTCCGTTGTTTCTTCTCTTGGCACACCCACCCGGTCAATCTTTCCCCAGTGCATACTTCCCAATAACATTTGAGTAATACTGTGGGCAAAATTTAATAAAAAAAAGCAAAAATTAAAGGTCGACTTGTTTTATTACTTCTTTTTGTTTTGTAATTATGCACCCGCAATGAGACAAATTATAAATTTGAGCCTTGTTTTGGTAACAAAATTATAATAAATAAGATTATTTAAATAAAATACTCTTATTTATTCCAATATGTTTTACGACATGGCCAAATGTTTACCTTATGTAATAAACCGTACTAATAACCAGCTCTTTTCCACTTATTTTACTATGAAACAGATGACTTACCAAGCGCCCACATTCGCCCGTTCACTGTCCCCGCGTTCCGGCCGCCGGTTTGCCGGAACATTTCCTGATCACCCCGTAAAAGTCCGCACGATCAATTCCGGCTGGGTGAGTGCCATGCTGGTAGGATTGATCAGCCTGCTGACGTTGGTCGGCGGGGCATCGGCGCAGGACCTGCCCGCTAATTTCGTGTCCACGGTCACCAGCGGAGGCTGGGACCAGCCAGTGGGCACTACTTTTTCTGCCGATGGCAGGAGACAATACGTCTGGGAAAAGGCGGGCAAGGTATTTATCCTGGATTGGAACGCGGCGGCCAATAATTACGTGAAGCAGGCAACCCCGCTGATCGACATCAGCCAGGAAGTGGGCAATTGGCGGGACTACGGAATGACGGGTTTTGTCCTGCATCCCGACTTTCAGACCAACGGTTACTTCTACCTGTCGTACGTGGCGGACTGGCACCACGTGAAGAACTTCGGTACCGGTGCCTACAATCCGAACGCCAACGAATATTTCCGGGCCACCATCGCCCGCATTACCCGCTACACCGCCCGGGCCAGCGATGGCTTCCGGAGCGTGGACCTGGGCAGCCGCGCTGTGCTGGTCGGCGAAACCGCTTCGACGGGCATCCCCATCCTGCACCAGTCGCACGGGGCGGGTGCGCTCATCTTCAGTCCGGACGGTACGCTGCTGGCTTCCACCGGCGACGGGGCCAGCTACGAGGCCACCGATGCGGGCAGCAATCCGGAGACTTACTACGCCAATGGCTTGGCGGACGGCATTATTCAACCCAAGGAAAACGTGGGTTCTTTCCGCTCGCAACTTCTGGATAGCCACAACGGCAAAATACTGCGGATCGACCCGCTGACGGGCAACGGCTTGTCTTCAAACCCCTTCTTTGACCCGGCCAAGCCGCGTTCTGCTCGGTCGCGGGTTTGGGCGATGGGTTTTCGGAATCCGGTTCGGATGAGCCTCCGGCCGGGCACGAGCGGCCACGCCCCCTACGAAGCCAAACCGGGCGCCCTCTACGTGGGCGACGTGGGCTGGAACGCCCGCGAGGAATTGGACGTGGTAACCGGGCCGGGACAGAACTTCGGCTGGCCCGTTTTCGAGGGCATGGATTACCAGGAGGGCTACCGGAACGCCGCCATCACGCTGCCCAACCAAGACGCACCCAACCCCCTCTTCGGTACGGGGGGCTGCAATCAGCAATTTTTCACTTACCTGGATTTGCTCAAGCAAGCTACCCCGACTCCCAACCCGACCTTCGCCAACCCTTGCAACCCGGCCGTAGCCATCCCCAACAGCATTCCGCGTTTCGTGCACACCCGTCCCGCCGTGGACTGGCAACACAACAATGACGTCGCCCGCACGGGTACGTTCCAGGGGGGAAATGCCACCACCGTCGACATTGGGGCGGCAGGTTCGCCCGTAGCCGGCACTACCTTCCGGGGAATTTGTTCCGTGGCCGGGGTTTGGTACTACGGAGATGACTTTCCGGCCGCGTACCGGAATACCTACTTCCACGCTGATTACGGCGATGGCTGGATCAAGAATTTTTCGTTTGACGCCGCCAACGCCCCCACGCGGGTTGCCAACTTCGTGGGCAACCAACCAGGCACCATCTCCGCGGCCATGAGTCCGCTGGACAGCACGCTGTACTACGTGAACATCAACTCCGGCCAGGTAACAAAGATCACCTACGGGGGCAATAAGCCGCCGACGGCCGTTGCCACGGCGGACAGGTACTTTGGCCCTTCGGGCTTTACGGTTCAATTCACCGGAAACCGGTCGCGGGATCCCGAGGGTCAACCCTTGAGGTACGAATGGAACTTCGGGGACGGAACGCCCGTCAGTACGGCCGCCAATCCCGCCCACGTGTTCACGGCACCGTCCAGTTCGCCGATCAAGCGTACGGTCACGCTTACCGTAAAGGACCAGGCCAACGACGTCTCCACGGTCAGCCTGGCCATTTCGGTCAACAACACCCCCCCGCGGGTGCGCATCACCAGTCCGGTCAACAACGCCCTCTATTCCATGGAGGATGATGTCACAAGGGCGCTGACGGCCGAAGTGACTGACACGGAACACGGGGCAAGCGGTTTATCCTACGAATGGCGGACCACCCTGCAGCACAATACCCACCAGCACCCCGAACCCGTCGACGATAACCCGACTACCTCCATTGTCACTTCTCCCATCGGCTGCGACGGGGAAACGTACCACTTCATCATTGCGCTCAAAGTGACCGATGCGGCGGGTCTCTCGGCAGTGGACACAGTTCGTCTCTACCCCGACTGCGATGGCTTCCTTAACGTGCGCAACCTGAACGCAGTGACGGGTAACGGGCTGGTAAACCTCACCTGGAACAACCCATCCGCCCGCTTCGACGAGATCATGGTGGTGGCGAAGGCCGCTAGCGGAGTAACTACTAAGCCAAGCGGAAACGGCAGCAACTACGCAGCGAACGCCAATTTTACGGGCGCGGGAACCGCTTTCAACGGGGGAAAAGTGGTGTACAAGGGCACGTCCAACGCGGCAACGGTTACCGGGCTGACCAACGGGGTGACGTATTATTTCCGGGTTTTCACGCGCGTTGGAACCACCTGGTCCAACGGGGTGGAAAAAACTCCAGTACCTACCTGTCCCCCCGCCACCGTCCAGGCCAATACCATCACCTTTTCGGCAGTTGGCGCCAATTCCATCACCCTTCGGTGGACCAACGGGAACGGAAACGGCCGGGTGGTGAGAATGAACACGACGGGTACCTTTTCCGATCCCGCTGACGGAACTACCCCGGTGGCCAACGCGGCGTACGCGGGGTCCGGCGAGCAGGTAGTGTTCAACGGCACGGCGGCCACCGTCAATGTGACGGGGCTTTCTCCCGGCAAAACGTACTTCTTCAAGATCTACGAATTCAATTGCTCGGGAAACACCACGGTTTATTTACGCAGTGGAACGGGCAATTCGGCCAATCGGGCCACCAGCCGAATCGAGCCGGTGTTGACGTGGGCGATTCCCGGGAACATTACACAAGGTACTGCCTTGGGCAACGGACAACTCAACGCCACGGCTCGTTTCGGCGGGAATCCGGTGGCGGGTAGCTTCAGCTACAATCCGCCGATCGGGCACGTGCTTCCCCTGGGCAACGGATACCCACTCACGGTAATTTTCAATCCCACCGATCAGACCACCTACGGCCAAATCGCCACCACGGTGCCGCTGAACGTAGTGCCCACCGGTCCCGGTACGTGCTCGGGTGGTACCGTCACGCGGGAAGAATGGACGGGGTTCGCGGGCACCAGAATCGAAAGCATCCCGGTAAACACGCCCCCCAGCAGCATCACGCAACTGACCAGCTTCGAAGGGCCGATCAACAAAGCCGAAAATTACGCGGCGCGCTACCGGGCCTACCTCTGCGCTCCCGAGACGGGGGACTACACCTTCTGGATCGCCTCCGATGACAACGGTGATCTCTACCTTTCCCTCGACGAGAACCCGGCCAACAAGCGAACCATTGCCTTCCTGGATGGCTCGACCGGCCCGCGCGGCTGGGACAATTCACCTACCCAGAAGTCGGCTCTCATCAGGTTGGAGGCTGGCCGCAAGTACTACATTGAAGCCTTGCACAAGGAAGGCGCTGGGGACGATAACCTGGCCGTGGGTTGGCGACGACCTTCAATGGGCGCCAATGCCGCTCCGGTCATCATCCCCGGCTCGGTGCTGGCTTCCCAGCCAGCCCTGGTAATCAAAAGCAACCCTACCATCGACTGGGCCTCCCCAGCTCCGATCGCGTCCGGAACGGCGCTCAGTGGTACGCAACTCAATGCCGTCGCTCGTTTCAACGGCAATGCGGTAGCGGGTACGCTCAGCTACTCGCCCGCGTCGGGAACCGTACTGTCGGTTGGGAATGATCAACTCCTGGCGGTCACTTTCACGCCCAGCAACCCGACTACTTACAACGCCGTGAGTTCTCAGGTGAAAATCAACGTGGGTAACTCGGGTAAAACCCCCGCTACCGTGAACTTGTCCGGTTTGACGCGTACCTACGACGGTACTGCCAAGGCGGTCACGGTCAGTACCATCCCCGCGGGGCTGAATACTACGGTCACTTACAGCGGATCGGCCAATGCCCCCACCAACGCGGGGAACTACGCCGTGGTAGCGACCATTAACGATGCCAGCTACGAGGGCACGTCGACTGGCACGTTGATCATCAACAAGGCGACTCCGACCATCGCGTGGTCCAATCCGGCGAGCATTTCTGACGGCACCCCGTTGGGAGCAGCTCAGCTCAACGCCACGGCCAGTGTAGCCGGCGTTTTCAGCTACTCGCCCGCGGCTGGTACCTTGTTACCGGTAGGCAATCAGACCCTCTCAGTGAACTTCGCGCCGACGAACTCAACCAATTACAATACTACTTCGACCACGGTCCAGATCACCGTCACTTCCTCTGGTCCGACCGCTTGCTCTTCGACGGGTACGGGTTTCATCCTGCGTGAGCAATGGAACGGGGTAGTGGGCAACCAGGTGAGCGCCATTCCGGTCAACACCACTCCCTCGTCCACCACCAACCCTTCGATGGC
>JACMKY010000532.1 GCA_014379925.1 Cytophagales bacterium
CCCGCAAATCCCACGTCACCGTCGACTTTCTGGAACGCCCCCGGTCCGAGGAACGCGGGGTTGCGTACTTTAGGCGAGTCGACCGGACGACAAACCAAATATAAACGGCACGAACGGGTTAATCGTCGGATTCTGTCTCCGGCGTTCGCTTCGGGGTTTGTCATTGGGTAGTTCCTTCCCGACCGCATTTTTTTGCCTAAGTTTGCGCGCAACCGTTACCGCAAAGACGCCGATGAATGATTTTAACCCGCCTCAGCGAGCATCCGCTTCCGAAGACGAAATTGATCTCGGAAAGCTTTTCCTGAACCTGGTGGAGGTGGTTGAGCGAAATGCGCGCCTGTTGCTGACTGCCCTGGCCATTGGCGTAGTGGTGGGCTACCTGTACCACCTCCGGGCAAAAACTGTTTACGAATCCTCCCTGGTGGCCAGTTCCCGGTTGCTTACTTCCATTCGGGTCGAGCGTCTGGTCAGCGTGCTCAACAAACTGGCGGGTGAGCGCAACGATACCCTGTTGGCCAAGGCCATGAACGTGGGCGTACCCGTCGCCGCCCAACTCGCCAGCATCGAGGCCAGCAGCATCAAAGAAGTCAAGGAAGGAAAAGAAAGCACGGTTCGGGTGGGCGAAAAAGCCGCTACCATGGACGACAATGTCTTCGAGGTAGCCGTCCGGACGTACGACAATCGGGTGGTGGATACCCTGCAAAAGGGTATTCTTCACTACCTGCGCCACAATGACTTCGTGGAAAAACGGGTGGCCATCCAGAAGCAAAACCTGGAAATACTGCAGGGACGGGTTCAGGAAGAAGAAAAGAAGCTGGACAGCCTGCGTTTTCTGCTCAGCCGTTTGATTTCCCGGACGGGAGCCGATAATTCCACCACCTTAATGACCGATCCCGGCAGCGTAAACAAGGACCTGATGGCTTTGTACGAAAAGGAACTCTACATTCGGGAAGAACTCCTGCTCATTGACGATATTCAGGTGATCCAGAACTTCACCCCCTTCAGCAGGCCCGCCGGCCCTACGCTTTGGAAAACCATCGCCGTCAGTACCGGTGTTTTTCTGGGGGCGGGCCTCCTCATTCTCCTGGTGGTGGAGACCCGGCGGGGGGTGAAAAGAATGAGAAGCCGGTTGCAGCCGGGAAAAACACCGGCGTACGCTTCGGTTTGACCAACGGTCCGTCAAAGCTTGCCGAACCGCTGTTTTCGGAAATGAACGTAACCCTTGACAATGCTGCGCACCTTGCGGAGTTTGTCTTCCTCGAAAAGAAGAATCCGGTAGAATTCCCGCCAAAATTCCTTCAACTCCTTGCGGTAAAACTCCGGAAACCGGGCCTTGTAGCGCTGCATCACCTGCCAGCGGTTGCGCGTGATGTAATAGCGGCGAACATAATTGTGGTGGGAAGCCACCATACTCTTTCCTAACACCCGGTACTGACGCATCTTTCCCAGGTGGTGGTGCAGCACCGCCCGGTTGACCTGAAGGATTCGGTAGCCCTGCTCCCGCAGCCGCAGGCAATACTCGTGGTCCACGTAATCAATGAAAAAAGATTCTTCAAACTTGCCCACCCGTCGAAAAGCGGCCAGGTTGAGCAGGTTGCCCGAGGTCATCGTGGTGGCTACCTCTTCGGCTTCGGTCGCCGCGTCAACCTCCGGGGTGGTAACGTCCAGTTGCTGAGGCGTGAGGATGCCGATGTCGGCGGGGTTGGCCTCCCGCAGGTAAGCCGCCAGGTGGGGAACCATCCGGGTACCGGCTTTGCTGTCCTGGTCCATCGTGAGCAACCACCCGTAACCGCGCGCCAAAGCCGATTCCGCCCCCGTATTCAACGCCTTGGCAATGCCCAGGTTGGCCCCGTGAGAAATGTACTCGGCCCGGGGGAAAGTTTCCCGCAGCCGGGAAATTAACCCCACGTCGGGGGTTTCCGAGTTGTCCACGATGAATAGGAAGTCAACGTCGTCGGCGTAGGAACGGATGTTTTCGACGACCGAGGGTTCCGGGTGGTAAAGAACGACCACGCCGGCAAGGTTGGATTTGGTCGCGTTCATGGCCGCCGGCCCTCCCCCTGGATCACCCCGCGGGATGCCGCCCAAGTGAACCACCAAGCGAGAGAACACGCCGGAATCCTGGTTGCCCGAAAGAAGTACGGCCTGGTTGGCATGGGTAGGAAATTACGAGGTGCGCGAAGGCATGTTGCCGCTCCGGGACAGCATAAAATCGCGGGAGGCGTTTACAACGGCCCTTGCCCGGCCGGTTTCCCGTTGAAGCAACCGCTTTGCTACCCGCAGTACGTTGAAACCCAGTATGATGGGAATGAAGCGTCCGTAGTACTTCTTGTAAAACATCAGCGCGTTGCGGGTGTAAAAGTACTCGGCCCGCGATCCCTTACCGATCGAGGTGCTCACCTTATCGTAGCCGACGGCCGACCCGCAAACCGCCATCGCAATACCAGCCGACTTGGCCTGGTGACACCAGTCCTGCTCTTCTCCGTAGAGGAAGTACTCCTCCGGTAGCAGACCGATTCGTTCGAAATTCCTCAGGTGGGTAAAGAGCGCACCCCCGTGGATGTAATCCAGTTGGTCGGATTGCTGCTGCTCCTGAATGAACGTGATTGTGCCCGAGAGTGGGTTGTTCCTTCCACCGCCGTAAATGAGCAGCTTGCTGGGCGTCAGGTAATCCCGGATCACGCAGCCGATGACGGCATCTTCCCGGGCGGATTGGGCGTAGCTGACCAGTTGGGAAACGGCATTTCGTTCCGCCAGCATATCCGGATTGAGCAGCCACACGTAGGCATCCTCCCGAAGGACGAAGTTCAGGAAGAGGTTGTTGCCGGCGGCAAACCCCTCGTTGGTGCCGGCCTGGATAAGGGTTAGGGGTTTGGTCAATTGTCCGGGGGAGCGGTCCGGCAACGTCTGGGCCGTGAGCAGGTCGTACGGAACGGGTTTATGCAGGCGAGGGGTAATCAAGTGGCGCAGGGGGGAACCGGGGGGCGTCCAAACGTCGAGCCGGCCTTCGGCCCACTGCCGGATGTAATCCAGGGAGTGATTGGGGGAGTGGTTGTCCACGACCACCACCTGGTAATTGGAATAATCCTGCTGTAAAGCACTTTCCAGGTTCTCAATCGTGTCCTCCCAGCCGTTGTAGTTGAGAATAAGCAGGTAAACTTTGGGAGGACTTGACACGGCAGCGGGATGATTGTTTACCAGAATGCTTTTTGTTCAAATTGAAGACAATTCCCGTTAGAAACAAAATCATCCGCAAAAATAAACTTACCTCGGCAACACCTCCTCAAGCAATCGCGCAAGGTTCGTCGGCCATTCGATCGTCCGCCCTCAAAACCGATTCATCACTTCAATCACTTGGGCGATGTCGTCGGACGTGTGGTAGTACGAAATGGGCAGACTGAGGGTTGTCCGGTGAATCTCCTCCGAAATGGGAAAGTCCGTCGCGTGCAGGATACCCCGCATCGCTTTTTGTTGGTGCGGCGGCACCGGGTAGTGGATTTCCGTTTTGATGTGGTGCTGCAACAAGTACTGCTTCAACCGGTCGCGGTCGGGATGGCGCACGTTGAAGATGTGATACACGTCGTAGTAATCCGGGTGCACTACGGGCTTCACGAAATCCGCTTTTAAGCCTTGCAGATAGAGCGCCGCCAGGTTTCGCTTGTGGGCGTTAATGGCATCCAGCCACGGCAGTTTAACGGAAAGGAAAACGGCTTGCACCTCGTCTAACCGGGAATTGTAGCCCACCGCCTCGTTGTAGTACTTCACCGTGGAGCCGTAGTTCCGCAACACGCGGAGCTGGGCCGCCCACTGGTCGTGCGCGGTAGTGACGGCCCCGGCATCGCCCAAAGCCCCCAGGTTTTTGGTGGGGTAAAAGCTGAAAGCGCCGAAATCGCCGAAGTTGCCCGCCTTGGTTCCTTGAAAAGTGGCCCCGTGGGCTTGCGCACAATCCTCAATTACCCGCAAGCCGTGCTTGGTCGCCGTGGCAAGAATCCGATCCATCTGGCAACATTTCCCGTACAGGTGCACCACCACGATGGCGACGGTGCGCGAAGTGAGGTGCTGCTCAATCCGGGCCGGGTCCAGGTTATAGGTAGCGGCATCCGGTTCGACCAGCACCGGTTGCAGCCCCAACTGCAACACCGACAGGATGGTGGCAATGTAGGTGTTGGAGGGAAGGATCACTTCGCTGCCCGGTTCGAATCCGAAGCAACGCAACGACAACACCAGGGCATCCAGGCCCGAAGCCACGCCCACGCAGTGGGTACTTTGGTTGTAGCGGGCAAAGGAATCCTCGAACGCCGCTACGCCTTTGCCCAGGATGTACCAACCGCTTTCGAGTACCTCCCGGAAGCATCGTTCGTACTCGGCGTGGAAGGGTTCGTTCAGTTTGCGCAGGTTCTCGTATTCAATCATCGGCGGCAGTGGGTTGATCCGGGAGAGGAAGGGTGGGGCAACCACCCGTTCCGGCTAGTCCGTCCGGTGGGCAAGCGGGTTCGGCTCCCGGGACGGTTCCCGGGAATAGCGTTCGTAAATGTAATCCTGCTCGTGGAAGTATTCCGAAGCCAGCACCATCAGGATCGCATCCGGACTGAACCGGTACATCTGGTGCCAGTCCGGGGGTCCCAGGATCAGGCACTGGTGGGGAGCCGACAAGACAAATTCCTCTTCTTGCTGGTTGTCATCGTTGTAGATCACGCAACTGCCCCGCAGGCAAATGGCCGCCTGGATGGTTTTGCGGTGGCGGTGGCCGCCGCGGACGGAATCATCCACGCCGTAGATGTAAAAAATCCGTTTGATGTCAAAAGGAAGGACTTTTTCAATAACCGTCAGGTTGCCGCGTTCATCCGTATAGGTTTTTAAATCAATGATTCGGGCCATAGGGGGTTAGAAATTCGTTTTTGTCGTACACGTTGTGGCTCCATCCCTGGAAGACTTTCCTCACCCGGTTCCGGTAGTTGTCCAATCCTTTTTTGGGAGTGATTTCCTCGTTGGGCCGGATGCCCGGGTCGCGTTGCTGGAGACTGGTCTTCAGGTTTTCCAAGTGCCTCAAGTAAGGCCGGTAGAGGAGTTGCTCCACGGGGACCGACAAGACGTACTCGCCGAGGTCGACCCGGTCCTGGTTCAGGAAACGCACGGCGTGGAAGTGGTAGAAAACAATTTCGAACGAGTGGCCCGAGGCAACTTCCTGGCCGAAAAGCCGGTCCTTGTTCGAAAAGAGCCGGTACTGCTGCACGTTCCAGG
>JACMKY010000533.1 GCA_014379925.1 Cytophagales bacterium
AGGGCAGTGGGCAGTAGGCAAAGGGCAGTAGGCAAAGGGCAGTGGGCAAAGGGCAGTGGGCAAAGGGCAGTGCGCAAAAAGAAGAGAATCGGGAAGGTAAGGGAAAGAACAACTACGCCATCACGAATGCCGCTTTCCCTTCGCTTTTTTATTTCTTGCTTGCCTACTGCCCTTTGCCTACTGCCCTTTGCCTACTGCCCTTTGCCCACTGCCCTTTGCCTACTGCCCTTTGCCTACTGCCCACTGCCTACTGCCCCTTGCCTACTGCCCTTTGCCTACTGCCCTTTACTGCCCACTGCCCTTTGCCTACTGCCCCAGCGGCTAGCCGCCGAATCGAACGCGCGGGTCGGCCAGGTAATACAGCCAGTCGGCCAGCAACAGCGCCCCGATCTTGGCCAGGGCCAGGCACAGCACAATGCCCATCACGACGGGGTAATTCCTGGCCAGCACCGCATCCATCAGCAGTTGGCCCATCCCGGGGACGGCGAAAATGACTTCGATCACCAAGGCACCGCCCACCAACGCCGGCAGCAGACCGGTGAAGAGCGTGATCAGCGGGAGGAGGGCGTTGCGGAGCGCGTGCCGGCCGAGCACCTGCCCTTCGGACAATCCCTTGGCCCGCGCCGTCTGGATGTACTCTTGGGATTCCACCTGCCGAAGCGCCTGGTAGAACTGCCCGGTCAGGTAGGGCAACGTGGCCAGCACCAGGCAGCCCACCGGCAGCACCAAGGGAAGCACCCGCGAAGACGCGTACTGGGCAAAACCAGCGGAAAAATCACGCTGCTCGAAAACGGGTAGGAACACCGTCAGGCCGCTCCCCGTCAACGCCAGCAGCAGGACCAATGCCAGCAGGAAAAGCGGAACGGTGTCGAAAACGTACAAGAGAGCCAGCACTGGCCCGCGCCACCGCCGATGACCCGGGTGAACCAGCCAAACGCCCAGCCACACCGCCAGCAAAAGCGTCAGCAGAATGCTGCTTAGCACCAGGCCGAACGTGTTGGCCAGGGATTCGCCCAGGAGGTCGGTGACCGGGCGGGAATGCCGGTACGACTGGCCCAGGTTTCCCCGGACGATTCCGCCCAGCCACCGGTGGTACTGGTTTTCAGTACCGTGCCACCGCACCACCGGAACCAGGTTGCGCCAGGGTTGGGCGTTTCCGACGACGTCCACCCAGCGGGCATCCGCCAGTTGGGCGTGGCGGGCAAGGTCCGGTGAAGCCGGGAATTGGGCGGCGAGGCCACGGATGCGGGCCAACGTTTTCGCTACTTCGGCTGCTTCTGCCCGGCTGGCGAGCCGGTCCAGTTGCCGGTTCAAGTCCGCCTTCCGGGCGGGATCGAGCAGCCGTTGAAGTTGCGCCCGGAGGAGGCTTACGGGTCGGTAGTACCGGGCGATTTCCGGCCAGTTGCCGTATCGGGAGATCAGCCGACCCAACCAACGGCGGTCGCGGACGGAGGCGAGGCGGTGCAGGGTATCGGGTTCGGCGAGCGTTTGCAGGCTTAGGTAAAAGAGGGGGAGGTCCTGACCGGTTTTCTGAAGGTACTGTTTCCCGGTTTTGAGTTCGTTCCCGACGGAGGTGCTTCCCAAACGGGCGTCGTCGCCGGGCTGGTCGGGGGTGACCACGCCGGCGGCCAGCCGGCTCAGCACGAAAACGGCGGAGGTAATCAGCCAGAGGGTGGGCAAGAGCAGCCGGATCCGTTTCCAGAGGTAGCCAACCATCGCTCAGGGCGTTTGCAGGGTAAACGCACCCACGTCGTAGAACGGTTTCACGCCCGATGCCTTGACGTTGGTGAAGCGGCGGTGGATGGCCAGCCGCTCCTGGCTGAAGTAGAGGAAAATCAGGTTGCTTTCTTCGTGCATGATTGCCTGGAGTCGTTTCAGCGGGCCGGCTTTGCGGGCTACGTCCGGCGCCTGGCCGATGACCTCGATCAACGAGTCGCTTTCGGCCGTGCCGAAGCCGGTGTGGTTCCGGCCGTTTTCCTGGGCGCTTTCCGAGTGGTAATAAGGTTTGAGGTTGGGAACGAAGGGAGGGCCGGAAAGCTGACGGATGCACGCTTCGAACTGGTGGGACTTCAGGCTTTGGAACAACAACTGGTTTTCCATGGGTTGAACGGTTACCGGAATGCCGAGTTGGGCCGCCGCCCGTTGGAAGATGAGCGCCGTGTTCTCGTGGGCGGGATCCCCGGTTCGGTAACAGAGGGTCAGCGTCAGGGAAATTTCCTCTTCTTCGGCCTGCTTCACCCAGCGGCCATCCCGTCTTTGCCAACCGGCTTCCCGCAGCAGCCGTTCCGCTTCGGCCACATCGTACCGACGGGGCCGGATGGCCCGGTTGTAATAGTTCAGGTCTTTCGGACTCACCAAGCCCACCGTCGGAATGGCGAAGCCCCGTTGGGTAGCCTGGATAACCGCGTTCACGTCCACCAAGTGCGCCAGGGCTTGCCGGGTTTTGCGGTGGGCCAGCTTGGGCAGGCGGCCATTCAGGCCGATGAACGTCACTTTGAAGGTTTGGGGCGTAAACAAGGCGTAGTTTTGCCGGATGGTGGCGTCTTTCCGGAGGCGAACAAATTCTCCCGCGGGTATCTCCGCCAGCACGTCCAGTTGCCGGTTCTTGAGCAACACCAGGGCGGTGGTGACGTCGGGAATGATCCGGAAACTCAGCGCGGGCGGATGGGCCGTGAGGTGGCTGATCCGCAGGGGAGCCGCCCACCAGCCGGGCTTTTTGGTCAGCCGCAGGTACCCCGTTTTCCACTCCTCCAGCGCGTACCCCCCGCTACCGCGCAGCAGCGTGCGATCCCGGGCGAACGGTTCGTCGTTGAACAACGCCGCGAAAGCCCTGACGTTCGGGTGGGAACTCAACTGGTCGAACTGGTTCATCAATTGAGGAAGCGTAAACGGGGTAAGCAATCCTTTCGGATCGAACAGGTAAGCCGGCAGGATAAAAAAATCCCCGGTGTCGAAGAGCATGTCCGGCGTGTAACCCCGGCCCACGATGGTGAACCGGCGGGGGTTGGTCGAATCGGGTCGGATGTCGCGGATGAATTCGTACCGGGGGCGCCACGCTTCGTTGTTGACCAGGGGGCACTGGATGACTTTCATCGAGAAGATTACGTCCTGCACCGTGACGGAGCGGCCGTTGTCCCACTTCGCTTCCGGGCGCAGGGTGTACGTGAAACGGGTCAGCGAATCCTGCCGCTCTACCAACGGCAGGCTCCCAACCAGCAAGGGTTTGTATTGGTTGTCGGCCAGGTCAACCATCAACAAACTCTGGAAGAGTAGGTTCACCATTTGGAATGCGCCGATGGTTGGGCCGTAATTGACCGGATTCAGCGATTCCGGGTCGGCGGCCAGCCGCACGCGTACGCTTACTTCGGCCGTCTCCCGCCGGGAACTGACGGAACAGGCAAAAAGCAGGGTTGCGAAGAGAAAATAACGAAAAAGGGGAAGGACGGCGCGCATACGGGGTTTCCGTTAGGGAGCACCCAAGTTAACAAAACTTCGGAGGATGTCAAATTCGCCGGAACGGTTGCCGACCGAATGGGTATTTTCGCCATTACGAAGGGCGCCGCAACCCTGGTACCACCCCCATCTCTGACGCACTTGGGTAGCATTGCATTGTCCGGGATCAATTGTGCACCTGACCAGTAGCGGGGGACTGCCTTGGTTTTCTCGGCAAATTGACGGCCTTGAAATTTGCGTCAAAGCCAACTGGAAACCTGGTAACGGCGTCGATCAGAATTTCAGCCCTGCTTGAAAGCCGAAGGACTGATTGCGGACTATTCTGCCCACGGGTATTTTGGTACCGTACGGGTTGGGTGATGTTTTTCCGTTAATGCCAGGTTCGTTTCCAGCACCGGAATGACCATTCATAATTCCGGGATTGAATTCAAACTCAAAGGTGAGGCGAGTAATTCTTTCTACTGGTGCCCCCTCCAGACCAAGGCCCAATGTCAGTCGGCGCAGGGGTATTTCCAGGCCGGCCGAAAACAGCGGTGAAATTTCAAGCCTGGTTAGTCGCCGATAGTCGTTTCCCCAAAAATCACTCCGGAAACCCAAACGGCAGTCCAGGCGGTTGCCCACCAGCAGAAACGGCACTACTTTAGAATTTTGGTCTCTACGAAACTTCACGGCGAAGTCCAAGAACAAGTTATCAAAACGATTGTTGGTGTACTGCCCGGAAAGCAGGTCTTCCACGTAACCGGTTGTTAGCCGATTGTATTTCCGGTTTGAAAGGAAGCCGCGCTGACGGTAACCTCCTCCCCAGATCAGATGCACTTTCCGGGACGTTTCCGCTTCGTAGTAGACCAGGAAGCTGAATCCGGTTCGGTTGTAGCCTCCGCTACCCTCCAGAAATAACGTATCGTTGGAAAATTTGGGAGGTACAATAGTGGGTATGTTTTCGTATACTTGATTGGTAAAATTGATTCCTATCTTGAAACCCAGGTTCGGCAACCGCTGATTCCACGCCCGTTTCTGACCCCAACCGGGCGCCGATGCACTCGAAAACAGTAAGAAAGTAAAAACCAATCTTGCGACGTATACCATTGGCTGTCAGCGTCTGTGTAGAACCTTGGAAATGCGTACCCACCTATTGCTGTAAACCAGTCCGAAATAAGTCTGATATTGTGCTTACTGGACTTTTTCAGACCTTTATTTTTCCAATACTGTTTCGTGGGTATAAGTAGGGGAAATAAAAGTCGTCTTTAGTTTCACTTCTCTTCCGGGAATCGCGGCCACACTAACCGTTTGCGTATACACCGGTTCGTGAACAAAATGAACCACCAACGTATCCAGGGAATGAAAGCCAATTTGCCAGAAGATAAAGCCATCCTCGTACAGATGTTCAATTATAGTTTTGTTGTTGGCACTGACGAACGCCAGTTCAGATGGGGGCCAAAATCCCTTCTGCTTTTTATATTCAAAGATCGCTTCCACAAAGCGTAACGGGGGGCGAAGTTTCTTCTTCTTTGCCTTGATTCCCACTGGAAACGAAAAATTAGTGAACGGGCGTCCTTGATGGGTAAAACAAGAACTCAGAATGAGCACTACAATGAACAGGGGCACGTAAAGCCGGATTCTCTTAGTCATTGTCATAAATACAATCCTATTCGAAGTTGTACATTAGGGCTTACCAGAATAGCATCCTTGCGCGGTCTTTCAAACAAATATTTTGCCGCAATACCCAACCCCAACTCCCCCAATGGCCCACGTTTCGTTGAATGCCCCAGTAGGGTAGTAAAAAGGCAAACGGATCGCTGTACAAATTCTTCTGCGCAAGGGATGTTAGTTTTACCCCGCCATCTAACCCGATAAAATTGCCGATGTTTTGTCTTCGAGGCAACGATCTTGGACGCAAGCGGTAATAACACCGACCCATCCCATCCGCATTTCATCTACGTCTAAACCTAATGCCAGGTCGGCGGTCAGCCGCACGCGCACGTCGGCCGTCTCGCGTTGGGGATCGCCGGAACAGCCAAAAAGCAGGGGTATGAGCAAAAGACAACGAAAAAGGGGAAGGAAAGCGCGCATACGGGATTCCGTTGGGATGCGCCCAAATTAACCAAACTTCGGGGGATGTCAGGTGCGCGGGGACGACCGCCGGCCGAA
>JACMKY010000534.1 GCA_014379925.1 Cytophagales bacterium
ATCAAGGCGGTCGGGGGAGATTGGATTGCCATAACAAACGGATTTTTGGTGAATGGGTCTTGCCTACTTTTACTCACCAGACAACCGGAAGGTTGCGGTGGGCGTGGACAGGGCCGGATTTCGATAAATACGGATGCTTCAACGGCGACTTCACCCGGTACTTTGACCTACCCCAGTGCAACTGCCCATCCCCGGACGTCGGGGGCGGCTTTATCCCCGCGAACCGTCGGGCACCATCAGGTACCCATCCAGGAAAAGATCCAGCGCGAAATGTTCGGCGGTATCGCAACGGATTGGAAAGTCGCTGATTTGGCGGTAGGACTGCGCAAAGGCGGCCATGAATTCGATTACCGACCGTTGCGGAAACTGGGAAATGTCGCGCAGGGCCATCACGATACCCAGGTACTTTTCCACGCTGGCGTAATCGAGCACTAGGGTAGTTCCGTCTTTCAGTCGGTAGGTGGCCATGGGTGAATGCGGGATTACAGTTACGAGTTGTCAGCGGTTCGGCCTTCGGGTCGGTGAAGGACCATCGGTGATTCGTTGGTTCGGAGAAAAAAATCGGTTGCAAACGCAACGCCCCCGGTCACGTGATCAAAAAATGTCGGTTGGTTCGGTGCCCGTCCTGAGCATCCAAACCTCCGCCATTGGAGCCGGTATTTACCCGCTTTCGCTCACCTAAATGTACCAATCATTTGCACAAACCCCAAGCCAATTGCAAAACCAACCCGCTATTTGCCCCGGTGGGGGCGCCCGGATGGCGCTTGCGCAACTCATTTCGGTTCATTTGCGTTTCTCCAGCGGAATTGAAGGCCGGTTGTCGTATTTTTGAATGAACAAGACCATCCACGCTATGCATCCAATGAAGGAGACAACGGACCGGAGTGAAATCTTAAGCAAGCATTCCCTTCGAAATACCGACCGTCGGGAAGCCATCCTGGGCGTTTTTCTGCGCGGAGACTCGGCTTTGTCACACGCGGACATTGAGCAGAGACTAGACGATGGCTTCGACCGGGTTACGCTGTACCGCACGCTCAAAACTTTTCTCGACAAAGGAATTCTTCACAAGGTGCTCGACGACGAAGGCACCCCCAAGTATGCCCTTTGCAAGGAATCGTGCGGCTCGGCCGGGCACCACCACGAACACGTACACTTTAAATGCACGCAGTGTGGCCTGACCAACTGCCTGGAAGACGTACAGATTCCCGCCGTCCAGTTGCCAAGGGGTTACCAGCCGCTCGACGTCAATCTGCTGGTGCAGGGGGTGTGTCAATTGTGCAGCCGAAAACCAGAAAAGTCAGAATTGTCCTAGTGGCTGCTCACGCCGATCGGCCCGGCCCGGCAGGCGGCAGGAAACGGGCGCTGAATTACTGCCAGGAAATGATTGCCGGTAGCATCTCACTGGCGGCGGCCCGGCTTTCGAAGGAAGTCGCCAGCGTTTTTCAGTCGTCAGCGCATCAACCCTTTTTTTTGAGGAAGTCGAAAGTGTACTTCAGTCGCAGGGTCCAGTTCCGGCCGGCATCATCCGAGAAATACCGGAAGCGGTTCATGTAATCGCGGTAAGCCACGTTCAGCAGGTTGTTGACACCCACGTGTACGCTCAGCTTTTGCGAGGCCACGGGCAAGGTGAAGCCGGCGTGCAGGTTGAGCAGCAGGTACCCCGCCGGAGCCGCCACGAAGTCAAAGGTTTGGTTGGGAACAACCACCGAATCGTCGGTCGCGGCCTGCCGCACCTGCGCAATGGTAAAAACCGGCGGGGCGCGGAATTGCCGGGACACGTTCACGATGCCCAACGAGACGTACAAGTCTTTCCCGGTTCCGACCCGAGTCGGCTGGTAAGTAAGGGTGTTCTCAAACCGGTCGGCCGGAATGAAGATCAAGAATCCGCTCCGCGAAACGTCTTTGGCCCTCACCAGCGACGCTTTGGACTGCAAGGACAGGTTTTTGGTGAAAGACCAGCGTACCGAGGCATCCAGGCCGGTGAAGGTGGTGCGGGTCTGGTTGTACCGGAATACCGGAAAAGCCCCCCGGATGGTGAACCGGGTTTCGACGGGTTCCAGGAAGATGTAATTCCGGATGTAGTTGTAGTACGCGCTGGCTTCCAGGGCGATTCCCTTGCCTCCCTCCGCCGGGATTGTCGAGTAAGTCAAGGTGTTGATCCACTTGTAGGCTTTTTCGGTCTGCAGGTTTTCGTTGCCTTCCTCGATGGTTCCCGTGCCGTGGTGCAAGCCTTCGCTGTAGAGTTCGGCCACGTTGGGCGGCCGCCAGGCCGAAGCCAGGTTGCTGCGCAGGGAGAGGAACGGATGGGGGGTGTAGACGGCACCCAACGTTCCCGAAACGTTGTTGAAATTGAACTGCGGGTTCAACAGGTTGTTGTTCCGGTCAAACCGCAGCACGTCCAGGAAACGGTGGTCGTAGCGCACGCCCACCTCAAATTCCGCTTTTTCCTTCACCAGCCTTTCCAGCCAGAAAACGCCCAGGCCGGTGTTGCGGTACTGCGGAATCAACGGGCGGATGCCCGTACCGGGAACGTTGGTGTTGTCCTGTTGCAACCCCTGAATGCCCAGGCTTCCCCGCCACGATTTCCGGGGCGGGTGCTCAAAAACCACGTCCAGCGTGTGGGTGATCAGTTGCAGGTCCAGCGCCGCAATATCCGACCGGCCCCCGCGCCGAAGGTCGAATTCCCGGCGGGAATTGAATTGGCCGCCGTACTGAAGGTTCAACCTTCCGCCGGAACGGAAATGGTAGTGCGCTTTCAGTTTGAGCAAATCGTGGGAAATTCGCTGCCTGGGGTTGTTGATTTGGTAGGTGAAGCCGGCCACGTACC
>JACMKY010000535.1 GCA_014379925.1 Cytophagales bacterium
CAGATCAATCTTCCGGTTCGAGAACAACCAAATTATCTCCATTGAAGACATAAGTTGAAGAGAAAACAAAAGGGTATACCCCAACATTGAAAAACCCATTGCCTGTTTTCGAACCATCCAATGGGTTTTCCTTGGCCGGAAGATTTGCTTACGGAAGGCGGTTGTAGTAGGTGAAAATCGTAGCCAGGTCGCGGGGGTTCCGGAGGTCGAAGTCGCGGGAGCGGAGGTAGGCGCGCACGGCGTCTTTTTTGTCCTGCATCCGCTTCAGCAGGCCTGACCGGCCCGGGCCCAGTTTCTCCACTTCGTTGCCGCGGACGCAGTAGTACTGCTGGTTCTTGAGGATCTGGGCGTCCTTGCTGCCCACGTCCAGGGCGGCGACGTAGGTGGGATTCTTCACCCACAGTTTCGTGTGCAGCAACGCCTTCAGTTCCCCCTCCCCGAGTACTTCGAAGAATCCCTTCAGTTCGGCGGCCTTTCCCCCGAACTCCCGGACGTTGACGAACGTGAACGCGCCCGAGCCGGCCACGTCAGTCACCGTAAAAAACCGGATTGTTTCGCCCAGCATCGCCTTCACGCCCCGGTCGGTCCGGAATTCCACCTCGTTGCTGTTCAAGTCGAGCCGGATGGGGACGTGGGTGATGGTATCCAGTTTCAGCGGCTTGCCCGCCACCGTGACCGTGTGCGGGTAGAACTGCACTTTTCCCGTCTGCCAGGTTGAATCCAGGTAGTAGTCCCCGTTCACGGTTCCTTTGCCGCCCTCCAGGCCGTAGATGTAGTACCCCGTGCCGGGCTTCACGCCGTTGGATTGAAAACGGTCGCGGGTGCTGACGGGAAGCTCGCCGCTCTGCGCCCGAACGGCGGGTTGCAGCAGGAAAAAAAGCAGGAGGCCGGGGAGGCAATGGCGCCGGTGGATCATCATTAGTGGATAGTGGATAGTGGATAGTTGACAATGGTCATAGTGAGCGAAGTCGAACTAGGATAGTGGATAGTTGACAATGGTCATAGTGAGCGAAGTCGAACTAGGATAGTGGGTAGTTTTCATGGTGAACGAAGGGGCCGCTGCTGCGGTCGAAACAGCGTTGTTATGGATTTTCGGGTACGGCAATTTGCGTCCGGCTAACGGCTGCCGATGGATCACCAACGAACAACGGACAATGAGTAACCAGCAACGGACAATTTTTATTCTCTCGCAACCATTCTTTATTTTATTATTTGAATAACTGCGTTAAATTTGAGCGGTCCGAAAAGTAAAACTCAGAATAAAATTCTAGTTTTTACCTATTTACTAAGTTTTCCAGTTGAACTCCTTCTGAATCCCCTCCGCCTTGAAGAGCATCACCCGCCGCGAGTTCATCACCCGGGCCTCCCTCCTGACCGGCTCCGGCTACACCGCCGTGCTTTCCCTGGGCTTGATTCCCGAGGCCCCGGCCCACTCCCTCCGCCTGCCGGGCAACGGGACGGGCAAGAAAGTCATCATCCTGGGGGCGGGCCTGACCGGGCTGGCAGCCGCCTACGAACTGGGTAAGCTGGGCTACGACTGCACCGTTTTGGAAGCCCGCGACCGCAGCGGTGGCCGCATCTGGACGGTTCGCAACGGCACGCGCGAAACCGAGGTGGGGGGTTCCGAGCAGGTGGCCCGCTTCGACGAGGGGCAGTACTTCAACGCCGGGGCCACGCGCATCCCCCACCACCACCAGTCGGTGATCAGCTACTGCCGGGAACTGGGCGTGCCCCTGGAAACTTTCAACAACGTCAACGAGGCGGCCTACCTCTACGGCGAAGGATTGGGGAAGGGAAAGCTGAACGGGCAACGCCTCCGCGTCCGCGAACTGCACAACGACCTGCGCGGCTACACGGCGGAGCTGCTCGCCAAGGCGTTTGACCAGCAGGCCCTCGACCTGCCCATGACCAGGGAGGACCAGGAGAAGATCATGGAGTACCTGAAAGCCGAGGGTGGCCTGCGCACCGACAAGCTTTACCGGGGCACCGCCCAGCGCGGCTACCTCAACCCACCCGGCGCGGGCGACAACCCGGGAAAACTGGCCCCGCCGCACGAACTGATGGAGATCATCCGCTCCGGCTACGCCGACCCGTACTTTTACAACACCGCCGACTACACCTACGAACAGCAGATGACCATGCTCACCCCGGTGGGCGGCATGGACCGGATCGTGCGGGCGTTCGAGAAGAAGGTTGCCCCCCGGATCGTGTACCGCGCCGAAGTGCGCGAAATCCGCAAAACCGAAAACGGCGTGCGGGTGGTCTACGCCAAGCCCGGCGAGCCGGCCGGCGCGGAAAAGGAACTGACGGGCGACTTCGGCGTTTGCACCCTGCCCCTGCCCGTGCTGCGCGAGGTGGCCAACGACTTCTCCTCCGGCGTGCAGCGGGCCATCGACTTCGTCGAATACAACCGCAGCGGCAAGATCGGGCTGCAATTCAAGCGGCGGTTTTGGGAAGAAGACGACGGCATCTTCGGCGGCATCTCGCGCACCAACCTCGACATCACGCAGATCCTGTATCCTTCCTCGGACTACTTGTCCAGGAAGGGAATTCTGGTGGGCTACTACAACTTCGGCGGGCGGGCCGAGAAGGTGGGAGACCTGTCGCTGGCCGAACGGGAGCGCCTGGCCCTCGAACAGGGCAGCAAGATCCATCCGCAGTACCCGCAGGAATTCGAAAGCTCGTTTTCGCTGGCTTGGCAGAAGGTCCGCTACAGCCTGGGCGGCTGGGCCACCTATACCCCCGAAACCCGCGCCCGCCACTATCCCGCCCTGCTCGAGCCCGACGGCAACTTCTACCTGGCCGGCGAACACACCTCCTACCTGACGGCCTGGATGGCCGGTTCGTTCGAGTCGGCCCACCGCACGGTGAAAGCCATTCACGGGCGGGTGAGCCGGCAGTAGGCTCGGCACCGGAGAAAGACCTCGCGCGGGCATTCTTCGTTACCCGCTCAGCATCGAACGATTGGTTGCTAATTACCCGATAAGCAGTCACCCGCGGTGAGTCGCGGGTCATTCGTGCGAGTCAAGGGTTGAGAATGGCGCAACGCCGCCCCTCGCATCGGGCATTATCACCTGCTCCAGCAACCGGACGTAGGTCTGGATTCCCTCCTCGATTTCACTCAGGTGGATGAATTCGTCGGCGGTGTGCGAACGTTCGGATTGGCCGGGGCCCATCTTGAGCGAAGGCACGTCGAGCAGGGCCTGGTCGGAGGTGGTGGGCGAACCGTAGGTGCGGAGGCCCATCGCCAACCCCGCCCGCACAATCGGGTGGTCGGACGGAATGCTGGAAGGCTTCAGCCGCACCGAACGGGGCGTTACTTCCGCCCTGACGTGCCGGCGGATGAGGTCCAGTACTGCTTCGTTGGTGTATTGTTCGGTCACGCGGACGTCCACCGTGAAACGGCACGCATCCGGCACGACGTTGTGCTGCGACCCCGCCTGGATAATGGTCACCGACATCTTCACCGGCCCCAGCAGGGGCGACACCTTCGGAAAACGGTAGTTGGTCAACCAGTCGATGTCACGGATGGCGTTCAGGATGGCGTTGTCGCCTTCTTCCCGGGCGGCGTGCCCCGCCCGGCCGTGCGCCACGCAATCGAGCACCAGCAGGCCCTTTTCGGCAATGGCCAGGTTCATCTGCGTGGGTTCCCCCACGATGGCGAAAGCCAGGGCGGGCAATTGGGGAAGGATCAGTTCCAGCCCGTCGCGTCCCGAGATTTCTTCTTCCGCCGTGGCGGCCAGCACCAGGTTGTGCGTCAGGTCGGAGCGACCGAAAAAGTGACGGAACGTGGCGATGAGCGACACCAGGCAACCGCCCGCGTCGTTGCTGCCCAGGCCGAAGAGTTTGCCTTCCCGCACCAGCGGTTCAAAGGGGTCGAGCGTCCAGGAAGGGTTGGGCCGCACCGTGTCGTGGTGGGAGTTGAGCAGCACGGTGGGCTTGGCCGGGTCGAAATGCCGGTTTTGCGCCCACACGTTGTTGTTGAGCCGCCGAACCGGAATCTGTTGCGCCAACAGAAACTGCTCGATCAGGTTGCCCGTGCCGCTTTCCTCCTTGCTGAAAGAAGGCGTGGCAATCAGTTGCCGAAGCAGGTCAATGGCCTGGTCAGTAAGGGTAGCAGGCACGGAAGTTTAAGAGTTTAGGAGTAAGGGGGTTTAGGAGTCGGGTATTAGGTGAGTGAATGCGTGCAACGAGATCGGCATTGACGCATTCACCCATCCGCTTCCAGCTCATAAACTCAACAGCGTGCCCGCCGATCCGGCCGTGGCGCAGGCACTCAGGTCCCGGGCGTGGCAGATGATTACCTTGGACACGCCTTTCCGCAGGGCGTCGAAGGCATTGTCCAACTTGGGAATCATTCCCTGGGAAACAGTTCCGTCTTCCTTCAGTTGCGCGTAGTCGGCCTCGGAAAGAAACGGAATCACCGATTGATCGTCGGCGGAATCGGCCAGCACGCCTTTTTTCTCGAAGCAGTAGAGCAACGTTACGTCAAACGCTTCGGCCAGGGCCGCCGACAGGGCGGAAGCCATCGTGTCGGCGTTGGTGTTGAGCAGGGTCCCGTGGGCGTCGCAGGTGAGGGGAGCAAACACCGGAACCAGCCCCTGCCGGATCCATTCGGTGAGGCGGGGGGCGTTGATGCGCTCGATGTCGCCGACGAAACCGTAGTCCACGTCCCGCACTTCGCGCCGGCGGGCCAGCACACTCCCGGCGTCGGCACCCGTCAGGCCCAGCGCGTCGCAGTGGCGGGCTTGCAGGGCGGCCACCAGGGTTTTGTTCACCAAACCGGCGTACACCATCACGGCCACTTCGAGCGTGGGCTGGTCGGTAAGGCGGCGGCCGTTGACCATCCGCGTGGGCAGGCCCAGCTTGCCGGCCAGGGTGGTGGCCAGTTTGCCGCCGCCGTGCACGAGCAGTTTGGGTCCCGGCAGGGCCGCGAAGGTGGCCAGGAAACGGGCAGTTTCCTCCGCGTCGTCAATCACGTTGCCGCCAATCTTGACCAGGGTAAGGGGAGAGGAGTGATCCATCCGGTTCACCCGGCATTCATCCGGCGCCGGATGTCCTCCACGAACGGGACCGAAACATTTAGCATGTCCGCTATCTCGTCCACCGTCAGTTTGCCCTTGGCGAGTGCCCTTCCAACCGCTTCCGTTTTGGCGATTAGTTCGCCTTCCGTTCGGCCTTTCAGTTCGCCTTCCGTTCGGCCTTTCAGTTCGCCTTCCAATTTGCCTTCCGTTCTACCTTCCTGGTAACGGGGATCTTTCTTGATGTCGAAAAAATCGAGTGCCATGGTGCTTATTTTTTCCGCGACAATGCGTTGCAGTCCTCTCAACTGGGCCAGCACTTCCAACTGCCGGATGGCTTGCTCGCGTTCCAGTCCCGGCGGTTTCAGTTGCACGACGTTTTGGACAATGTCGGCAACCGCTTCTTCCACTGGCTTGCTTTGCAAATTACCCAAAATCGCCAGAATCATTTCACTGGCCTGATCCGATTGCAAAAAGACCGGATAGGGTATCTGGCGGATTTCGATCAGGTTGAAACGAAAGGACAGGTCTTCTTCATCAATCACCGCCCGCATTTGAGTTGCCCCCGCGCCCAGGTAGATGACGTATTGCTTCACCGGCAGGCCGTACTTTTGGGAGATTAATCCCCGGTACTGAAACATCCGCCAGGCCATACCCATTTCATCCGCCGATTGAAACTCCACGTGCACCACAAACTCCTTATCGGTTTTATCCGTAACGACGGCGAAAAAGTCTGCGGGGCCGCCCAGGCCTCGCGTTCCAGCGTATATTGAAGCTTGGGAACGAAGGCTTCCAGCTTGGCGTAATCCAGGCCGATCACCCGCCGCAAAAGCCCGGCAACGCTGCCTTTCAAACCCTCCTTGAGAATTTTGTCGTACTGCCCGGCCATGCGAAAAGACGCGGAATTACGCGTAGAGTAGATCCAGCAGCATGTGCTTCAGCACCGCCTGCGCCGCGCACACCCGGTTGCCCGCTTGCCGGATCACCACCGAGTGGGGACCGTCCAGCACCTCGTCGGTCACAATCACGTTCCGGCGCACCGGCAGGCAGTGCATGAACCGGGCGTGGTTGGTGAGCGCCATCTTTTCCGCGTCCACGGTCCAGGCCGGGTCTTTGGAGAGAACCTGTCCGTAATGTTGGTAGGACGACCAGTTCTTGGTGTAGATGAAGTCGGCTCCTTCGAAGGCTTCGCGCTGATCGTGGGTCACCCGGGCGCCATTGACGAATTCGGGCGCCAGTTGGTAGCCTTCCGGGTGCGCGATGACGAACTCCACCGGTCCGAGCGATCCGTCGGCGCGGTTCATCCATTCGGCGAAGGAGTTGGGCACGGCCTGGGGCAACGCCTTGGGGTGCGGGGCCCAGGTGAGTACCACCTTCACCTTGTCGGCGCGGCCCGCGGCGGCCGGTTTCAGTTCTTCCATCGTCACCAGGTCGGCCAGCGATTGCAGGGGGTGGCGCGTGGCCGATTCCAGGCTCAGGACCGGCACCCCGGCGTGTTGCACGAACTTGTGAATCACTTCCTCCCCGTAATCCGCGGCGCGGTCGGTCAGGCCCGCGAAGGAGCGGACGCCGATCAGGTCGCAGTACTGGCCGATGACGGCGGCGGCCTCCTTGACGTGCTCGACTTTATCGCCGTCCATCACCACCCCATCCGCCATTTCCAGCGCCCAGCCGTCCTGGGCCACGTTCATCACCATCACCTGCATCCCTAAGTTCTGGGCCGCTTTCTGGGTGCTGAGGCGGGTGCGCAGGCTGGCGTTGAAAAAAATCAGGCCGAGGGTTTTGTTCCGGCCCAGGTGGCTTTCGGCAAACGGGTCTTTCTTGAGCAACAAAGCCTCCTGCACCAGCACCATCAGGTTGGGCACGTCTTGGACGGACAGAAAATTTTTCAAGGGGTGAGGGATGCTTGGGTTAAGATTTCCTGGATAAAAAGCGTGTATTCCTGACCAATGGGCAAGTCCACCGTGACAATCAGGATGACCAGATCCATCGCCGATCACGGCGCAACGCCCGCGTTCACGCTGCCCAGCACCGTTTCAAACGCTTCCAGAAACGAATCCAGTTCCGGTTTCCCGATTGCCAGGCTGGGCAGCAGGCGGATGGTGTGCTTGCCCGACGCCCCGGTGAACATCCGGTGTTCGAACAACAGTTTCCGGCGCAACGCTTCCGCCGGCTGCTCAAACTCAATGCCGATCATCAGCCCGCGCCCGCGCACTTCCTTGATGCCGGGCAGGGCCCGGAGTTCTTTCCGCAGGTATTCGCCCAGCACCGCCGCGTTTTCGACGAGGTTTTCTTCCTTAATCACGTCCAGCACGGCGATGGCCGCCACGCAAGCCAGGTGATTGCCGCCGAAGGTCGTTCCCAGCATGCCGTGCTTGGCCTCAAACTTCGGATGAATCAGCACCCCGCCAATCGGAAACCCGTTGCCCATGCCTTTGGCCACCGTGATCAGATCCGGTTGGATGCCGGCGAACTGGTGCGAAAAGAACTTGCCCGACCGCCCGTAGCCGCACTGCACCCCGTCGAGAATCAGCACGGCGCCGAACTGGTTGCAGAGCCGCCGGGCGGTTTGCAAAAACGTTTCCGACGCCACCTGCACGCCTCCCACGCCCTGGATGCCTTCTACAATCACGGCGCAAATCGCCTCGCTCATCGCCGCTTCCAGCGCCGGGGCGTCGTTGAAGGGCAGGAACCGCACGTGGTCCGATTCGTTTACCGGCGCGAGGATGGCGGGGTTGTCGGTCACGGCCACGGCCCCCGCGGTGCGTCCGTGGAAAGCGTGGGTGAAGGCGATGACCTTTTTGCGCCCGTTGTGGAAGGAGGCCAGTTTCAGCGCGTTCTCGTTGGCTTCCGCCCCGGAGCTGACCAAAAACAGGCGGTAGTCTTCGCAGCCCGACAGTTCACCCAGTTTCCGCGCCAGTTCGGTTTGTTGGGGAATCCGCACCGAGTTCGAATAGAAGCCGATGCGCCCGAGTTGGTCGGTCAGCCGGGCCACGTAGTGCGGGTGGGAGTGGCCGATGGAAATCACCGCGTGACCGCCGTAGAGGTCGAGGTAACGCGTGCCGTAGTGGTCCCACAGGTAGCTGCCCTGGGCGCGCACGGGTTCAATGTCGTAGAGCGGGTAAACGTCGAAGAGGGTCACTGGTGAGTGGATGAGTTTATGAGTGGATGAGTTTATGAGTTTATGAGTGGATGAGTGGATGAGTTTATGAGAAAGGGGTATTTCAACTTGAAGTTCTCACGGTTTTGATTAGGGCGATTAGCATGGCTTTCACTTCCTTGGTTCTTTCATTCAAGTGTACAAACCTTTCTTCCCGGATGTAGGATAGATCTCTTGCCAACAGGAGGTAATATTCCGTTTCGTGCAGTGAGCCCAGCGCAATTTGAAAGAAGTTGGCGATATCCGATTTGGTATTTTTACCGCAACCTTCCGCTAAATTCGCCGGCGTGGATACCGCCGACCTTCGGATTTGGCTGGTAAGCCCGTAGAGTTCCTCTTTAGGGAATACCTGGGTTGCCGCGTAGATGTCCAACACCATCGCGTGTGCCTTGTGCCAAACTTTCAAATCCTGGTAGCTCTGCATGATTTTAAGTTGATGAGTCGATGAGTTTATGAGTTTGTGAGTAGAGAGGAAAAGACACTTGTTTGAATAGGGAGTTAAACGGAACGCGTAGTCTTGCATTTAAGATGGTAGTTCAACTCCTAAACTCCTAAACTCCTAAACCCTCAAAACGCCACTGGCTTCAACGTCAGACCCGTTTTTTCGTCCAGTCCGAACAGCAGGTTCAGGTTTTGCACGGCCTGGCCGGAAGCGCCCTTGGTGAGGTTGTCGATGACGCTGGTGATGAGCAATTGGTCTTCGTGCTTTTCCAGGTGCAGCAGGCACTTGTTGGTGTTGACCACCTGCTTGATGTCCACCGCCGACGGACTCACGTGCGTGAACGGATGCGAAGCGTAGTAGGCAGCATACAGGTTTTGCGCCTCGGTCAGGCTCAGGTCGCTGGTCGTGTAGCAGGCGGCCAGGATGCCGCGCGTGAAGTTGCCGCGGTAGGGAACGAAATGAACCTTCGGTTCCGGACCCGCTGGCAAGGGCGTCAGGCCGCGGCGGATTTCCTTCAGGTGCTGGTGGGTGAAGGCCTTGTAGACCGACACGTTGCCGCTGCGCCAACTGAAGTGCGTGGTGTCGCTGAGGCTTTGCCCCGCCCCGGTGGAGCCGGTGATGGCGCTCACGTGCACGTCGGCCCGCAGCAGGCCCGCCCCCGCCAGCGGCAGCAACGCCAGTTGGATGGCCGTAGCGAAACAACCCGGATTGGCGATCCTACGGGCCTGCCCGATTCTTTCCCGGTTCAGTTCGGGCAGACCGTAGACGAAACCCCCGCTTTCGTCGCGGAAATCCTGGCTCAGGTCAACGAGGCGGACGCTGGCCGGCAGCGGATTTTCGGCCAGGAACCGGCCCGATTCACCGTGACCCAGGCAGAGAAACAAGGCGTCAAGCCCCGGGCCCTCCTTTACGGCGGGAAACTCCCCGGTGAAGTGCAGGTCGGTTTCGCCCAGCAGGTCGGGGTGGGCGGCGGACACGGGCTTGCCCGCCTGGCTTTTGCTGTGGACAAAGGCGATTTCCGCCCGGGAATGCCCCAAAAGAAGGCGGAGCAGTTCACCACCCGTGTACCCTGCTCCGCCCGCAATGCCAACGCGAATCTTATCTGTCATTCTCTTCCGTTGCGCCGACTTTTTGAGGTTGGCCTTGATTTGGTGTTTGAGGTGGTTCACGTCTTTTCCCCACCGAAAGAATGGCACTTTCGTAACCCTACCTTCCGGGTTACCGACCTTTCCAGTTCGGCAGGGCTTTATTTCTCATCCCCTTCGTTCACCTGCCGGTGGATCACCGTCTGGTTGGAGAGGATCTTGGCGAAGCCGCGCACGTCCTCGCCCGTCCAGGCGTTGTTCATTTCCCCGTAGGAGCCGAACCTGGCCGACATCAGGTCGAATTTTGATTCGATGCCCCGCACGTAGAAGCGGTACGGCTCCAGTTGCACGTGCACCGTACCCGTCACCGACGGTTGGGTATCGGTCAGGAAGGCTTCGATGTTGCGCATCACCGGGTCGAGGAACTGCCCTTCGTGGAGCAGGTTGCCGTACCAGTTGGCGAGTTGTTCCTTCCAGTAGAGTTGCCACTTGGTGAGCACGTGCTTCTCCAGCGCGTGGTGTGCCTTGATGATCACGAGCGGGGCCGCCGCCTCGAAGCCCACCCGCCCCTTGATGCCGATGATGGTGTCGCCCACGTGGATGTCGCGCCCGATGGCAAACGGGGCCGCCAGTTGAGAGAGCAACCGGATGGCCGCCACGGGGTTGTCGAAATGCTGGTCGTCGATGCCTTTCAACTCACCCTGCTCGAAGCGGAGGTGCACGGTCTCGGGGGTGTGTTGGGTGAGCGGCGTCGGAAAGGCGGATTCGGGCAGGTACTGGTCGGAGGTAAGCGTCTCCTTCCCCCCCACCGAGGTGCCCCACAAGCCCTGGTTGATCGAGTAAGCCGCCTTGGTCCAGTCCCCCGTTACGCCTTTCGCCTTCAGGTAGTCGATCTCCGCCTGGCGCGGCAGCCGGTTGTCGCGGATGGGCGTCAGGATTTCTACGCCGGGAATGAGGATGTTGAACAGCAGGTCGAAACGCACTTGGTCATTGCCCGCCCCCGTGCTGCCGTGCGCCACGAATTCCGCGCCCACCTCCTTCGTGTACGCGGCCACGGCCAGGGCCTGAAACACCCGTTCGGCACTCACCGACAAGGGATACGTGTTGTTTTTCAGCACGTTGCCGAAAACCAGGTACTTCAGGCATTGCTGGTAGTACTGGTTCACCACGTCCACCGTGCGGTGGGAGGCCACGCCCAGCGCGTGGGCGCGCTGCTCGATGGCGCTCCGCTCGGCCTCCGAAAAGCCGCCCGTGTCCACCAACACCGAATGAACGGACAGCCCTTTTTCGTCGGACAAGTACTTGACGCAGTACGAGGTGTCCAGCCCGCCACTGAAAGCAAGCACCACTTTGGCCATGGGGAGTTGAGGAGTTGAGGAGTTGAGGAGTTGAGGAGTTGAGGAGTTGAGGAGTTTATGAGTTGAGGAGTAAGGGTTCTCTAGCCGC